>JASLGD010000558.1 GCA_030150305.1 Caldimonas sp.
GCCAGCATCTGCAGCCACGACTCGACCGGCATCCTGCGCAGCGCGTGGCTGGCGAGCTGCGGGACGAGGCCGATGAAGAGCGCCGGACGCAGCAGCCAGCGCCACGGCTTGACGAGGAGCAGCACGGCGCCGGCGGCGGCCGCGCCGAGCACGAGCCCGAGCGGATTGCGCTCGGCGATCGGCTGGACGAGCCGTCGCGACGCGTCTTCGGCGACGAGGCCGGCGGTGCGCAGCGGATGCGTGTCCCACCAGTCCTGGACGGTCTCGATGACGAACTCTGCGCCCGGCAGGTCGCGCAAGCGATCGAGCAGGCGATCGCCGAGGTTTCCGACCGACTCGGGAAGGATCGACTCCCGCTTGGGCGGATGCGCGATCTCCATCATCGCGAGCCGCAGCGCGCCGCGCGACGCCGCGAGGCGGTCGGTCGCGGGGACCTCGTTGAGCGCGTCCTTGGCGTGGCGCGCCGCCTCGTCGATGGCGTCGGCAGTGCGGCGCGCCTCGCCGGCGACGCGGGCCTCGGCGGTGGCGACGCGCTCGCCGGTGGCCGATGCCTGGGGCGACGACAGCACCGTGCTCACGACGCCACCTCGCGCAGCATCGCCATGTCGGCGTGGATCTGCTTCTTGACCGTCGCGAACGCGTCCTCGATCGGCTTGGCGCGGGCGACCACGACGCAGACGGCGCCGAGCACGAACGGAGTCAGCGGGACGACGATGAGCGCCCAGCCCGCCGAGTAGTCGGTGTCGGGGACGGTCGCGCGCAGCATCACGGCGACGCCGACGAGCACCAGACCGACCAGGAAGAGAACGAGCGCGCCGATGTAGAGAGCGATCCGCGTCAGCCAGGCGGTCGAGACCTTGCTGACCTCCTCGCCGACGAGGGCGGCGTAGTTCTCGACGTGATCGCCGATCAGGTGCGGCTGGGTTGCCGCCAGCCGCAGCAGGGGGTGGATCATGGCGCGACCTGATGCGTCAGTCGCGCGACCGGCTCAGGAGCGTGATCAGTCCCATCAGGAGCGCCCCGGTCGCCGCTGCGATCAGCATCGCCTTGATCGGCTCGTCCTTCACGTACGCGACGGTCATGTCCTGCGCCTGCGCAGCGCGGTCGCGCAGCTGCTGCGACGTGTCGCGTACCGCGTCCATGCCGCGCTGCGCGGCGGCCTGCGCCTGCGAAGCGACCTTGTTCAGCATCGGGCCCGCCTTGCTGCGAACGCCTTCGACGGTGTCGGAGAGGCGATCGAGCGCCTGGTCGGCGGCGCGCTGCGTCGAGCGGATCGCGCCCTGCGTCGAGTTGGCGGCGTTGTCCGCCATGTCTTGCGCTTGCTGAGCCTGGGACTTGATTCCCGTGGTGTTTCCCGTGTCCATCGAGGTGGTCCTTTTGCTGGTGGGTGGCGGATTCCGCTTCTCGTGCCCGCAGGCCGGAAGAACGACAAGAACCTCAGTGTGCGGTCCTCGCCGTCACCGAAGCATAGGTGCTGCGCGCGCGCCTGTGTCGGGGGACCCACCCGAGCCGGGTAGGAAACTGCCGACACGTAAAGGGGATCTTCAGGCCTCTGCCGGCACCGGCAGGGTCGGGGTGCCGTCGCCTTCGATCGGCTCGGGCGGGGCCGGCGGCAGCGTCGCTTCGATGAGCGTCCCTTCGCCGGGCGCCGATTCGAGCCGCATCGTCCCGCCGTCGGCCTCGACGCGATAGCGCATGCCGATCAGGCCGTGGCGCGCCAGGCGCGGCGCGCTGGTGTCGAAGCCGACCCCGTTGTCGCGCACCGTGACGGTCGCCCCGCCTTCCTTCGAAGGGTGCAGCGAGACGGTGACCTCGTTCGCCTTCGCGTACTTGACGACGTTGGTCAGCGCCTCCTGGACGAGGCGGTAGATCGTCAGCTGCGCCGCAGCGCTGATCGTCACCGGCTCCAGCTCCTCGACGACTTCGATCTCGCTGCGCGCAGAGAACTCGCGCAGCAGGATCTCGAGCGCCGCGACGAGGCCGAGGTTGCTGAGCGAGGACGGCCGCAGGTCCTCGATGATGCGGCGCTTGAGCGCAATGCCGCCGTTGAGCGACTCGTTGAGGTGCGCGAGCCGCTCGGCGGCGTCGGCGCTGGCGCTTGCCCCGAGTCGCGACTTCAGCCGCGCGACGTCGAGCTTGGCAGCGGTGAGGAGCGCGCCGAGCTCGTCGTGGAGCTCGCGCGCGAGGCGGCTGCGCTCGTCCTCGCGGATCGTCTGCAGGTGCTGCGCCAGCTCGCGCAGCTGCGCCGTGCGCGCCGCGACTTCCTGCTCGAGGCGATCGCGCTCGCCGGCGATGCGCTGCGCCTCGTCGGCGAGTGCGCGGTCGAGCGTCGCCGACTGGCGCAGGTACATGAAGAGGGCGAGCAGGCTGATCGCCGCCATCGCCGAGACGCCGATCCGGTTCAGCCACAAGGTCTGGTAGACGCTGCGTCGACCGATCTCCACCTGGTCCGACTCGTGCGCGATCAGCCGCTCGCCGAGCGCTCGCAGGTGCTCCATCTTCTCGCGCCCGATGTCGGAGAGGACGAGCTCTCGCCAGCGCTCGCCCGCGCCGGGCTGGTCGTGCAGCGCGATGGTCGTCCCGAGCTCGCTCAGCTTCGCCTCCGTCTCGGCGGAGAGCTCGGTCATCGTCGTCGCGGCCGCGCGGTCGTGCGCGTAGTAGCCGTTCAGCCAGGCGAGCAGCGAGCGCGACTCGCCGACCGCCTGCTGGTAGGGCTTCAGGTACTCGGCGCGCGAGGTGAGCAGGTAGCCGCGCTGGCCGGTCTCGGCGTCGATCACGGCCTTCACGAGGTCGTTGAGCTTGGCGCGCGCGGTGGCGCGCTCGCCGAGCCGGTCGAGCGACGACGTCGCGTCCTGGTACGACGCCTCGCTGATCGCGAGCATCGCCAGCGCCGCCAGCGCGGCGAGCGGAAACGCGATGACTTGACCGCGAAATCGAGACAGGAAGCCCATCGTCGTCGCTGCCCCTACACTCCGATTCCAGTGCCCAATCCGACCCCTTCGACGGTCACGACGCCATGATCCGAATCGCCATCATCGACGACCACGCCATCGTTCGCGCCGGACTGCGGCAGTACTTCGCCGACCAGGTCGACCTGCAGGTCGTCGCCGAGGCGGCGAACGGCCGCGAGGCGGTCGACATCGTCCGCAAGGGCAACGTCGACGTCCTCGTCATGGACCTCTCGATGCCCGACCAGAGCGGTGTCGACGCGCTCGCCGCGATCAAGGCGCGCGCGCCCGACCTGCCGGTCCTGATTCTCTCGGGTTTCCCGGAGGAGCACTACGCGACGACCCTGCTGCGGCAAGGCGCAAGCGGCTACCTCAACAAGGACTGCGATCCCGAGGAGATCGTGAAGGCGATCCGCACCGTGTTCCGCGGCCGCAAGTACATCACCGCGGGGGTCGCCGAGCTGCTCGCCGACGGCCTGGGCGGGGGTGGCGACCGGCCGCCTCACGAGCAGCTCTCCGAGCGCGAGTTCCAGGTGTTCCTGCGCCTCGCCAAGGGCGAGACGATCGGCCACATGGCCAACAGCATGTCGCTCAGCGTCAAGACGGTCAGCACGTATCGCACCCGCGTGATGGAGAAGATGAAGCTCGAGTCGAACAGCGATCTGACCTACTACGCCCTGAAGAACGGCCTGATCCAGTGAGGCGCTGCGGCACCCGGGTCCGGCCCGCTACGAGAGCGGGTTGTAGTCGGAGCTGCCGGTGCTGCCGTCGGCGAGGCGGCAGCAGTAGAGGATGAGCGCGTCGATCTCGTTCGACTTGTCGAACACGCGGTCGGCGCCGAGCTCGAGGCACTTTCGCCGCATGTCGGGCGTCGCGTAGTTGCTGAGGACGACGAGCTTGGTCGAGATCCGGGCGCCGGCGACCGCCTTCAGCACGCCGAGGCCGGAGCCGCTCTTCAGGAAGATGTCGACGACGACGAGATCGCAGCGGTTCTGCGAGGTCGCGAGCCAGGAGACCGCGCTCGCCTCGTCCTCGGCGGTGCCGACGACGTCGATCGGCGCCATCTCCTCGAGCGCGGCGACCAGGTTCTCGCGAATGACCGGGCTGTCCTCGACGATGAACGCTTTCAGCTGGCTCATGGATTGCCCGGCTCCGGCGAGGGTTGCGCAGGGACCCGCCGTGGCGACGAAATGGGGGGACGAAGGGGCACGCTTGGGCAGCACCGGAGCCGCGAGTGTCGGGCAGGCCTGCGGCGGAGGCGGACCGAGAAGGGCTCTTCGTGCCGTAAGCAATTTCCTACATGCCGCCAGGGTCGCCCTCGCAGCGGCGGCGCTCGCCGTCGTCGCGAGCGGCGTCGAGGCGGCCGATGCGAAGCCGCTCGTCGTCGGCTCGAAGCGCTTCACCGAGTCGTACATCCTCGGCGAGATCCTCGCCCAGACGCTGAACGCTTCGGGCCACGCGGCGAGCCATCGCTCCGGGCTCGGCAACACCGGCATCCTCGAGCAGGCGCTCGCGACCGGCTCGGTCGATCTCTATCCCGAATACACGGGCACGATCGTGCGCGAGCTCCTGAAGCGCGAGGGCAACCCGTCGCTCGAAGAGCTGAACCGCTGGCTCGCGCCGCGCGGCCTCAAGGCAGCCGTGCCGCTCGGCTTCAACGACACCTACGCGCTCGCGATGACGACGGCGAAGGCGCGCGCGCTCGGCATCACGCGGATCTCCGACCTGTTTCGACCCGAGGCCAAGGACCTCAAGCTCGGCCTGTCGCACGAGTTCCTCGAACGCGGCGACGGCTGGCCCGCGCTCGCCGGGGCGTATGGCGGCGGCGCCGGCACGCCGGTCGGGCTCGACCACGGGCTCGCGTACGACGCCGTCGTCGCCGGCCGCGTCGACGTCATCGACGTCTACTCGACCGACGCCAAGCTCGGCCGTCTCGGCCTCACGGTGCTCGCCGACGACCGCGCGTTCTTTCCCAAGTACGACGCCGTCGTCCTGATGCGCGCCGCGGTCGACCCGGCGCCGCTCGCGCGCCTCGCCGGCTCGATCGATGCCGCGACGATGGTCGCGATGAACGCCGAGGTCGAGCTCGACGGCAGGAGCTTCGCCGAGACCGCGCGCAAGTTCCTCGCCGGCGGCTTCGCGAGCGCCGCTGCGCCGGGCGCGAGCGCGGTCGCGGCCCGGCCGGCCGCTGCGCCGGGTCTCGTCGCACGCGTCTTCGCACCCGACTTCAAGCGCCTCGCGGTCGAGCATCTCCTGCTCGTCTTCGGCTCGCTCGTGCTTGCCGTCGTCGTCGGCGTTCCGCTCGGCATCGCCGCCTGGCGCTGGCCGGCGAGCGAGGCGACGCTGCTCGGCGCGGTCGGCGTGCTGCAGACGGTGCCGTCGCTCGCGCTGCTCGCGTTCCTGATCGCGCTCGTCGGTGCGATCGGCGTCGTTCCCGCGGTGCTCGCCCTCTTTCTCTACGCGCTGCTGCCGATCGTGCGCAACACGCACGCGGGGCTCGGCGCCGTCTCCGGCGGCATGGCGCAGGCGGCGCTCTCGCTCGGCATGACGCCGCGCCAGACGCTCGTCGAGATCCAGCTGCCGCTCGCCGCGCCGACGCTGCTCGCCGGCGTCAAGACGGCCGCGGTGATCAACGTCGGCACCGCGACGATGGCGGCGTTCATCGGCGCCGGCGGCTTCGGCGAGCGCATCGTCGCCGGCCTCGCGGTCAACGACAGCCGCGTCATGCTCGCCGGCGCGCTGCCGGCGGCAGCGCTCGCGCTGCTCGTGCAGGCGGCGTTCGACATCGCCGAGCGCCGCGCGCGACGCGGTCGGCCGCGCTGACGCACCGCGGCCGCCGCGCGCTCGAGACACGGCGGCGCAGGGTCAGCCGCTGCGACAATTGCGGATGCCCCTCGACTGGCTGTCGCCCGCGCTTCTCGCTCTCGTCGTCGTTCTCACCCTCTGGATCGCGCTGCGGCGGACGCCGCTGCCGGATGCCGCGCTCGAACGCCACGGCCGCGATCTGCGCGACGAGGTCGCGCGCAGCGCGCAGGCGACGCGCCAGGAGCTCGCGCAGTCGCTCGCGCTCTTCCAGCAGACGCTGCTCGCCCAGCAAGGCGACACGGCGCGTACGCAGAACGAGCAGATCGACAGCTTCAGCCGCCAGCTCGCCGCGATGCAGCAGCACCTCGTCGAGTCGCAGAACGCGCACGGCGCTCGCCAGTCGAGCTCGCTGAAGGAGCTCTCGGACTCGCTCGCGGCGCGCCTGCACGCGCTCGTCGAGGCCAACGATCGCCGCATGGCCGAGGTCAAGGCGACGGTCGAGGCACGCCTCGGCGCGATCCAGGGCGACAACGAGAAGAAGCTCGAGCAGATCCGCGCGACCGTCGACGAACGGCTGCACGCGACGCTCGAGCAGCGCCTCGGCGAGAGCTTCCGCCAAGTCGCCGAGCGGCTCGACACGGTCCACCGCGGCCTCAACGACATGCGTGCGATCGCGCGCGACGTCGGCTCGCTCAACCGCATCCTCACCAACGTCAAGACGCGCGGCAGCTTCGGCGAGTGGCAGCTCGGCGCGCTGCTCGAGGATGTCCTGACGATCGACCAGTTCGCGCGCAACGTCGAGACGATCCCGGGCAGCGGCGCGCGGATCGAGTTCGCGGTGCGCATGCCGGGGCGTGCCGATGCCCAGCCGCTCTGGCTTCCGGTCGATGCCAAGTTCCCGCGCGAGGACTACGAGCGCCTGCTCGACGCGCAGGAGCGCGCCGATGCGATCGCCGCGACGGCGGCGGCGAAGGCGATCGACCAGCGGCTGCGGCTCGAAGCGCGGACCATCCGCGAGAAGTACGTCGCGCCGCCGCACACGACCGACTACGCGATCCTGTTCGTCCCGAGCGAAGGCCTCTACGCCGAGATGCTGCGCCGACCGGGCCTCTTCGACACGCTGCACCGCGATCACCGCATCGTCCTCGCCGGCCCGACGACGCTGACCGCGATCCTCAGCAGCCTGCAGGCGGGGCACCGCAGCTTCGCGCTCGAGAAGCGCTCGACCGAAGTGTGGGAGGTGCTCGGCGCCGTCAAGACCGAGTTCGCGCGCTTCGGCGAGATCCTCGCCAAGACGAAGAAGAAGCTCGACGAAGCGTCGAACACGATCGACGACGCGCAGCGGCGCACGAACGCGATGACGCGCCAGCTGAGGAACGTCGAGGCGCTGCCCGAGCAGCGCACGCAGTCGCTTCTGCCGCGCAGCCTCGACGACGCCGATGAGTGAGTCGCGCGGCGACGGCATCGCGCGCGCTCTGCTGGCCCTGATCGCCGGCCAGATCGCGCTGCATTCGTGCATGGCCGGCGTCCGCCTCGCGGCGCCGCTCGCGGCGCTGCGCGAGGGCCACGCGGCGTGGTCGGTCGGCGTCCTGCTCGGCCTCTTCGCCGCGGCGCCGATCGTGCTCGCGCTCCCGGCCGGACGTCTCGCCGACCGCCACGGCTACCACGTTCCGATCCGGGTCGCGGTCGCGCTCACCGTGAGCGGCGGGATCGCCGCCGTCATCGCAACGCTGCTGCCCTGGGGCGCGTTCGGCGCGCTCTGCGTCGCCGCGACGCTCGCCGGCGCCGGCGCCAACGTCGGCCTGATCGCGATCCAGCGCGCCGCGGGACGGATGGCGAGCGATCCGACGGCGTTGAAGCAGGTCTTCTCATGGCTCGGCCTCGCGCCGGCGCTCGCCAACGTCGTCGGTCCGGTGCTCGCCGGAACGCTGATCGATCTCGGCGGCTTCCGGATCGCGTTCCTCGCGCTCGCGGCGCTGCCGCTCGCGGCGCTCGCGGTCGCCCGCCTGGTTCCGCGCGAGCGCCACGCCGCGCCGGCGCCGACGGCGCGCCGCCAAAGCTCGTGGAACCTGCTGCGCGAGCCGGGCTTCGCGCGGCTGCTGCTCGTCAACTGGCTGCTCTCGTCGAGCTGGGACGTGCACTCGTTCCTCGTCCCGATCCTCGGTCACGAGCGCGGCTTCAGCGCATCGGCGATCGGCCTCGTCCTCGGCGTCTTCGCGACCGCGGTCGCGGCCGTCCGCGTCGCCATCCCGGCGATCGCGCACCGACTGCGCGAGGCGCACGTCCTCGTCGTCTCGATGCTGACGTGCGCCGCGGTGTTCGCGGTCTACCCGCTCGCGCGAACGTCTTGGGTGATGGGCGGCTGCGCGGTCGTCCTCGGCCTCGCGCTCGGTGCGGTGCAGCCGATGGTGATGGCGACGTTGCACCAGATCACGCCGGCGGCGCGGCACGGCGAGGCGATCGCGCTGCGCTCGATGGCGATCAACTTCTCGAGCGCGACGATGCCGCTCGCGTTCGGCGTCGCCGGCGCGACGCTCGGAGCCTCAGCGGTGTTCTGGCTGATGGCCGCCGCGGTCGCTTCGGGCAGCCTCGCCGCGCGCCAGGTCGGCGCCGTGTCGGCGACGACGGCGTGACGCCGTCGTCGGCGGATCAGAAGCGGATGCCGCCGGCGGGTGCCGGAGCGTTGGTGGCGAACGGCGCGCTCGGCCGTGCAGGGGGCTGCGCCTCGCCGCGTGCGACCGGCTGCTCGCGACGCTCGACGACGGGAGCGATCGGGCGCTGCTGGTAGCCGGGCGGCAGCTTCGACTCGCGCGGATAGCCGGCGGCGTCGAGGTATTGGTTCCAGCTGTCGTGGGCGAGGCCGCGCAGGACCTGCGAGCCGATCGTCAGCGTCGGCGCGTCGCGACCGCCGGAGAGCTTCTCGAGCGCGTCGACGTCCTCGCTCGTGACCGCCTGCCGCTCGGTATAGGGGATGCCGCGCTGCTTCAGGAGCTGACGGCCGGCATTGCAGGCGTCGCAGACACCGGTCGTCGTGTAGAGCGTCACCGGGTACTTCGTCGCCGCCTGGCGCAGCTCGAAGGGCAGGTCGGGCTCGACCGCTTGGGCCTCCGCGCGCGCGCCGAGCGCGGTGACGCGGCCTTCGTTGGAGTTCGGCGCCCGGTCGGTGTAGGTCACCTTGCCGTCGCTGCCGATCACCTTGTACTGGGCGTGCGCGAGCGGCACGGTCGCCGCGAGCGCAGACAGCGCGAGCAGCTGCGAGAGCGTCGCGGCGCGGCGCGACGTGGGCGTCAGTGTGGACATGGGGGCGGCGGCGAGAGCGGGCGAGCGGTCGAATCTACCCGAGCGACCCGGCGACTTCAATGGCCCGTCGCAACCCGCGTGCAAACATCACACACCGTCACGCGCCGGCGCACGAACGGCGGGCGGAAGTCACGCGCGCGCGTGCCGCTCGGCCGACTCGACGGTGTTCGCGAGCAGCATCGCGATCGTCATCGGGCCGACGCCTCCCGGCACCGGGGTGATCGCGCCGGCGATCGCGGAGACGCCGGCGAAGTCGACGTCGCCGCACAGCTTGCCGGCAGCGTCGCGGTTCATGCCGACATCGATGACGACCGCGCCGGGCTTGACCATCGGCGCGGTCAGCGTGTTCGCGCGCCCGACCGCGACGACGACGACGTCGGCGCGGCGCGTGTGCTCGGCGAGATCGACGGTGCGGCTGTGGCAGACCGTGACCGTCGCGTCGCGCTGCAGGAGCAGCAGCGCCATCGGCTTGCCGACCGTGTTGCTGCGGCCGATCACGACCGCGTGCTTGCCGCGCAGCTCGACGCCGGTGCTTTCGATCAGGCGCATGCAGCCCCACGGCGTGCATGGCCGAAAGCCTGGGACGCCGGCGACGAGGCGACCGGCGCTCTCGATCGAGAAGCCGTCGACGTCCTTCGTTGCCGCGATCGCCTCGACGACGCGCGCCGGCGAGATGTGGCGCGGCAGCGGCTGCTGGACGAGGATGCCGTGCACGGCGCGATCGGCGTTCAGCGCCGCGATCCGCGCGAGCAGCTCGTCTTCGCCGAGCGTCTCGGGGTACGTCTCCTGCAGCGAGCGGATGCCGACCTCGGCGCAGGCGCGCACCTTGTTGCGCACGTAGATCCGGCTCGCGGGATCCTCGCCGACGAGCACCACAGCGAGGCCGGGCGGCGCGCCGGCCGCGGCGAGGGCGGCGGCGCGTTGCGCGAGCCCGGCACGCAGCTCGCGCGCGATCTGCGCGCCGTCGATCAGACGCGCCTGCGTCAAACCTTGCTCTGCGCGCCGAGCGCGATCTTCAGCAAGTCGGCGACCGTGTTGGCGTTCAGCTTTTCCATGATGTTGGCGCGGTGCGCCTCGACGGTCTTGATGCTGATGCCGAGGTCGTCGGCGATCTGCTTGTTCAGCCGCCCGGCAACGATCCGCTCGAGCACCTGCGCCTCGCGCGTCGTCAGCCGCGAGAGCAGGGCGTCGCGGCTCGCCGCCTCCTGGTGCTTGGAGAAGTCGAGGCGGGCGCGCTCGAGCATCTTCTCGACCAGCGCGACGAGCTCGTCTTCCTTGAACGGCTTCTCGATGAAGTCCTCGGCGCCCTTCTTCATCGTCGTCACCGCCATCGGGACGTCGCCGTGGCCGGTGATGAACGTCACCGGCAGCGGCGAGCGGCGTTCGATCAGCTTGTCCTGCAGCTCGAGGCCGCTCATGCCGTCCATGCGGATGTCGGCGATCAGGCAGGCGACTTCACGCGGGTCGAAGCGGGCCAGGAACGACTCGGCCGAGTCGAAGCACTTGACCCGGTAGTCCTTGCCTTCGAGCAGCCATTGCAGCGAGTCGCGGACCGCCTCGTCGTCGTCGACCACGTAGACAGTGCCGCGCTTGGGGATGAGGCTCATGCGGTGACGGCGGCCGGGGCCGTGGGAGTGGAGGCGACCGGCAGCGTGAACGAGAAGCGGCAGCCGACAGGGGTGTCGCCATTGTAGAGGTTGACTGCCTTGATCCTGCCGTGATGGCTCTCGATGATCGAGCGGCACAGGCTCAGGCCGATGCCGAGGCCGTCGACCTTGGTCGAGAAGAACGCCTCGTACATCCGCCTGATCACTTCGTCCTTGAGCCCCGGTCCGCGGTCGCTCACGGTGAACTCGATGACGTCGCCTTCCTCTGCGGTGTGGCGCGGCACGACGCGCAGCTCGATGCGACGTCGCGCCGCCGGCAACTGCGCGTCGTCGATCGCCTCGGCGGCGTTCTTCAGCAGGTTGAGGACGACCTGCTCGATCAGGATCGGGTCGACCATCAGCGGCGGCAGCCGCTGCGCGATGTACGTCTGGATCGCGACGTTGCGGCGCCTGAGCTCGATGCCGGCGAGATCGACCGCGTCCTCGACGATCGTCTGCGCCGACGCCCTCTGGCGCTGCGGCTCGCTGCGCTTCACGAACGCGCGGATGCGATGGATGATCTGGCCGGCGCGCTCGGCCTGCCGCGACGTCTTCTCCAGCGCGGCGACGAGGTCGCCCTTGTCGATCAGGTCGTTCTGGACGCGCGTCACCATGCCGTTGCAGTAGTTGGTGATCGCGGTGAGCGGCTGGTTCAGCTCGTGCGCGACCGACGACGCCATCTCGCCCATCGTCACCAGCCGGCTCGTCACCTGCGCCTTCTCGGCCTGCTTGGCGGCGACCGCCTCGGCGTTGCGGCGCTCGGTGATGTCGGTCGCGATGAGCATCTGCGCAAGCCGGCCGTCGGTCCACTGCAGATAGCGCGCGCGAACGTCGAGCCACTTGCCGAGCGACTCGACGTAGACCTCGCGCGAGTCGGAGCCGGCGGCGGTGAGCTCCTGCGTCGGCAAGCCGCCGAGCGCGTCGATCGTCTCGTCGCCGTTGGCGTCGGCCTGCAGCGACGGATCGCCGCCCGAGAGCTGCGCGTGGCCCTTCGAGTCGGCGCCGAACCAGAGCCGGTACGAGCGGTTCGCGAACAGCAGCTCGCCCTGCTGCACCGAGAGCACCGAGACGGCGGCGTCGAGGCCCTCGAGCACCGTCGTGAAGCGCTCGTGCGACGCCGTCAGCTGGTCGCGGATGCGCTTGGCCTCGGTGATGTTGGTCATCGACGTCATCCAGCCGGTCTGGTGACCCTTCGGGTCGATCAGCGGCGAGACGTACATGCGGGCGTCGAAGATCGAGCCGTCCTTGCGCATCACCTTGACCTCGATGCCGCCGGTCGGGCTCTTGCCCTGCAGCTCCTGCTCGAGCAGGCGCGCGTTCTCCTCGCGGCGGTTGTGCGGCCAGTACGGGAAGGGCGGCGTGTGGCCGATCAGCTCGCTCTCCGAGAACCCGGTCATCGCGCTGAACGCAGGATTGACGTAGCTGATGCGACCTTCCATGTCCATCGCGCGCATGCCGGTGAGCATCGAGTTCTCCATCGCGCGGCGGAAGTTCGTCTCCGAGACGAGCGCGGCCTGCATCTGCAGGCG
The DNA here is from genome assembly GCA_030150305.1 of Caldimonas sp. Taxonomy (GTDB): domain Bacteria; phylum Pseudomonadota; class Gammaproteobacteria; order Burkholderiales; family Burkholderiaceae_C; genus Schlegelella_A. Next base: position 12,229 of record JASLGD010000558.1, read on the forward strand.
CCTGCGCATGTGGCGCCAGGTGCCGAGGAGCATCCAGACGGTGAGCGCCGACAGCAGCATCACCATCCAGAAGAGGCCGTTGCCGATCAGCCCGATCGACGTGCGATAGCCCTGGCCGCGCAGCACCAGCCCGTTCTCGGCCGGAGCGACGGGAACCTCGAACACGATCGACGGCCGCGACTTCGATCCCGGCTGCAGCATCACCGTGCTCGCCAGCGAACGGTTGCTGCCGTCGAGCACGGTGATCGCGTGCCGGCGCGAGATCTCGCTCGAGACGAAGTAGCGCAGCAGCCGCTCGACCGAGTACTCGGCGACGAGCGCGCCGTGGAATTCGCCGTGGTCGACGAGCGGGATCTGCGCCTGGAACACGGGGTTGCCGAAGCTGTCGGCGAACGGCGCCGAATAGACCGTGCGGTGGGTGTCGCGGCCGCGCTCGAACGCTTCTTCGGGAGCGCTGCCCGAGCCGTCGATGGGCAGCGACGCCGGCGTCTCGATGCCGCTGATCCCGGTCTCCGGAGGAAAGCTCGTCGCCGAATAGCCGGCGACCGGAGCGCGCGCGTCGTTCAGCCAGATCAGGTTGCTGATCTCGGGATGCTCGAGCGTGAAGTTGGCCGACTGGACGAGGAAGCCGTCGTGGTCGAGCGTGCGTGCGACGAGCTCGCGCGCCATCCGCGTCAGCTGCTCGTGGTTCTCGATCAGGCGGAGGCGAATCTGCTGCTGCGCGACCTCGGTGTCGCGGCGGACCGCCTCCTGCTCGCGCTCGAACTCCTCGTTGCGCAGGTACCAGAACGCAGAGACGATCGCGGCGAGGAAGAGCAGGACCGACGCCAGCGGGCCGAGCGTCGCGTAGCGGTCCTGGTGCGCCGCCGACTGGCGGCGCCACCAGCGGCCGAAGACGCGCTCGGCCCAGGTGCGCGTGGCACGCGAGGAGGAAGACGTCGCCGGCTCGGCACGTTGCATGGGGCGCGATTATCGAGCCTCGCCAAAGCCCCGCGCAGTCGGCGTCCAGCCGTCCGTCGGCGATCGTCCGACGCCTGCCGGCGCTAGCCGAGCAGGTCGAGGAGCGCGCGGGCGACGACCTTGGTCGCGCCGCGCAGGTCGTCGAGGACGAGGTGCTCGTCGGCGCGCTTGGCGTTGCTCTCGAGCACGGTGCGCGGGCCGGCGCCGTAGATCGCCGCCGCCGCGCCGGCGGCGGCGTACAGGCGGACGTCGGTGTAGAGCGGCGTCCCCGTCGTCGCGACGGGCTCGCCGAAGACCGCCTCGGCGTTGCGCCGCAGCGCCTCGACGAGCGGCGCGTTCGCTGCGCTCGGCCGCCACGACGTCGCGAGCAGCAGCCTCTTCACGTCGACGCGGATGCCGTCGAGGCCGGCCGCGGTCGCTGCGATGACGCCGCGCACCTCGGCCTCGACCTGCGCCGGGTCCTCCTCGGGAA
>JASLGD010000582.1 GCA_030150305.1 Caldimonas sp.
CCCGGCGACGCCGCCTCGGCCGCGCCGGCGCGAGCTCCCGGCGACGCCGCCGCCGGAACGGCTTCGCCGCGAACGAACGCGCGCACGTCGGCGCGCAGCCGTGGCCGCGAGCCGTCGTCGAGGTACGTCATGTGGCCGCCCGCGTAGACGCGCGTGGCGACATTCGGCTGCGCGCCGAGGCGCGCGAGGTCGAGCTCGGTCTGCAGGAACGGCGTCGCGAGGTCGTGGTAGCCGGCCAGCGACAGCACGCGCAGGCTCGGCGAGCGCGTCAGCGCCGCGGCGAGGTCGGGGATCGTGTCGGGCAGCGGCCTGCCGTCGTGGCGGAAGTCCCACGTCGCGAGCGCGTTGGCGAGCAGCGTGTAGGGCGCGATCACCGCGTAGCCGAGCTCGTTGCGCAGCAGCGACTGCACGGCGGCGGTGAACGGCGGCGTGACCAGCGCCGACGACGGATCGCCCGACGCGGCGAGCGCGCTGCCGTTGGCCGCGGCGATGCGCGCGTCGTAGCGGCCCATCAGCTCGCCGGCCAGGACGCCGCTGCGGTACGAGAGCGGGTCGAGGTCGAGGTTCGCGTTCCAGAGCGCCTGCTGCGCACCGGTCAGCGCGGCGAGCTCGTCGACGAGGCCGGCGGGCGCCGGCGTCCGGTTGGCGACCCAGGCGTCGGCCGCAGGAGCGTAGGCGGTGGTCGCGAAGGTGCGCAGCGTGCCCGCGAACGCGTCGGCGTCGCTCGGCGGCGGCGAGCTGAGGCCGTGCCACGCGCCGACCTCGCCGTAGCTCGGCACGAATCCCGCGCAGCTCACCTGGCCGGGATCGAAGACGTCGCAGTTGCTGTTGTAGTCGAGCACTGACGACAGCAGCACGACGCCGTCGAGCCGCATCCCGGCCGCGAGCATGAGGTCGGAGAGCACCGCCGCGCGCGTCGTCCCGTACGACTCGCCGAAGACGAACACCGGCGACGCCGCGCGCTGGTTCACCGCGACGTAGCGGGCGATGAAGTCGCGCATCACCGCAGCGTCGGCGTCGACGCTCCAGAAGCTCGCGTTGACGTACGGTGCGACCGCGGTCGAGTAGCCGGTGCCGACGGCGTCGACGAAGACGAGGTCGGCGACGTCGACCAGCGTCTCGGCGTTGTCGACGAGCTGGAACGGCTGCGGCACCGCGAGCGACGGCGCGCTGGTGACGATGCGCCGCGGCGCGAACGAGCCGAGGTGCAGCCAGACCGTCGCCGAGCCGGGGCCGCCGTTGAAGAAGAAGACGAGCGGCCGCGCCGGACCCGGCATCGTGTACGCGACGTAGAACATCGACGCTTCGGTCGCGCCGGTCTTCGGGTCGCGCGCGTCGAGGTGGCCCGCGGCCGCGGTGTACGCGAGCGCGCCCGCGGGAGTCGCGATCGTGTGCGACGTGATCGTCGCTGCCTCGCTCGACGTCGCGAGTGCGCCGTTCGCCGCGCTCGAGTACGGCGTCGCGTCGCCGCCGGGGCCCGGCGGCGTGACGGTCGTCTCGCCCGCGCCGCCGCCGCCGCCGCAGGCGACGAGCGCGGTCGCGAGGAGGGCGGCGAGGCCGGCGCGGCGCATGCGCCGATTCTCGTCGACGCGGTGCGCGCGAATGCGCTACAAAGCGTTCCACGTCCGGCCACGACGGAGTCGCTCGATGAAGAACGCTCTGCTTCTCGCGCTCGCGCTTTGCGCCACCAGCGCGCTCGCGCAAGGATCGCCGCCGACGACCCGGCTGCGCGGAACGATCGAGAAGATCGACGCGACGACGATGGTGCTGAAGGAGCGCAACGGCCAGACGATGACGCTCGCGATCGCCGACGACCTGCGCGTCAGCGAGGTGATGCCGATCGACCCGTCGGCGATCCAGTCGGGCGCGTTCGTCGGCACCGCGGCCGTGACCGGTGCCGACGGCAAGCTCTCGGCGCTCGAGGTGCTCGTCTTTCCGGAAGCGATGCGCGGCACCGGCGAAGGCCACTCGCAGTGGGACCTGCAGCCCGGATCGACGATGACGAACGCGACCGTCGCCGAAGTCGCGCCCGGCGCGAAGGGTCGCGAGATGACGCTGCGCTACAAGGACGGCGAGAAGACGATCGTCGTTCCCGAAGGGATCCCGGTCGTCACGCTCACGCCGGCCGATCGTTCGCTGCTCGTTGCCGGCGCCAAGGTGCTTGTCACCGCGCAGGTGCGCAACGGCCAGCCGACCGCGCTGCGCGCGACCGCCGGCCGCAACGGCTTCGCGCCGCCGATGTGAACGCGCTCTAGCGCGACCAGGTGTCGCGCAGCGTCGTCGTGCGGTTGAAGACCGGTCGCGACGTCGAATGGTCGACGATGTCGGCGACGAAGTAGCCGTGGCGCTCGAACTGGAAGCGCTCGCCGGGCCGCGTGTCGCGCAACGAGGACTCGACGAAGCCCGAGACGATCGTGCGGCTCTCCGGGTTGAGGCTCGCCTTGAAGTCCTTGCCGCCGGCGTCCGGCTGCGCGTCGACGAACAGGCGGTCGTAGAGGCGCACCTCGGCGGCGAGCGCGTCGTCGATCGCGAGCCACGTCAGCGTGCCCTTGACCTTGACCGCGTCGGCGCCCGGAGTTCCGCTCTTGGTGTCGGCGACGATCGTCGCGAGCACCTTCGTGACCGCGCCGCTCGCGTCCTTCGCGGCGCCGGTGCATTCGATCACGTAGCCGTACTTGAGGCGGACGCGATTGCCCGGGAACAGGCGGAAGAATCCCTTCGGCGGCACCTCGGCGAAGTCGTCGCGCTCGATCCAGAGCGAAGGGCCCATGCGGATCTCGCGCGCGCCGAGCTCGGGGCGCTGCGGATGCACGGGCGCGTGGCACGGCTCGCGGTGCGCCGCGTCGCCGCCGAAGATCTCGGCCCAGTTGGTGAGCTCGAGGCGGAGGGGATCGAGCACCGCCATCGCGCGCGGCGCCTTCGGGTCGAGGTCGTCGCGCAGCGCGAGCTCGAGGCTCGCGTAGTCGGTCCAGCCGCCTGCCTTGCTGGTGCCGGCGCGCTCGCACAGCAGCCGGATCGATTCGGGCGTGTAGCCGCGGCGGCGCAGCCCCGCGACCGTCGGAAGCCGCGGATCGTCCCAGCCGTCGACGATGCCGTCGTCGACGAGCTGCCTCAGCTTGCGCTTTGCGGTGACGACGTAGGTGACGTTGAGGCGCGCGAACTCGTACTGGTGCGGCCGCGGCTGCAGCAGCAGGCCGAGCTCGCACAGCGTGTCGAGCAGCCAGTCGTAGAACGGCCGCTGGTCCTCGAACTCGAGCGTGCAGATCGAGTGGGTGATGTTCTCGAGCGCATCCTCGATCGGATGCGCGTACGTGTACATCGGATAGATGCACCAGCGGTCGCCCGTGTTGTGGTGCGTCGCACGCTTGATGCGATACAGGGCGGGGTCGCGCAGGTTGATGTTCGGGCTCGCCATGTCGATCTTGGCGCGCAGCGTCGCGGCGCCGTCGGCGAGCTCGCCGTTCTTCATCGCGCGCAACCGCGCCAGGTTCTCGGCCGGCGTGCGGCCGCGGTACGGGCTGTTCCTTCCGGGCGTCGCGAAATCGCCGCGCGCGGCACGCATCTCGTCCACGCTCTGCTCGTCGACGTACGCCTTGCCCGCCTCGACGAGCGCCTCGGCGGCGCGGTACATGAAGTCGAAATAGTCGCTCGCGAAGTAGAGGTGGCTCGTCGTCGCCTCGTGCGGCCGCGCCGGCTCGGGCGCGTGCCAGTCGAAGCCGAGCCAGCGGACGGCGTCGACGATCGCGTCGACGTACTCCTGCTCCTCCTTCTCCGGATTGGTGTCGTCGAAGCGGAGGTGGCAGATCCCGCCGTACTCCTCGGCGAGGCCGAAGTTGAGGCAGATGCTCTTCGCGTGCCCGATGTGCAGGTAGCCGTTCGGCTCGGGCGGGAAGCGGGTGCGGATGCGCGCCGGGTCGGGCGGCGCCGACGCCTGGTGCGCGGCGTCGCCGGGAGTGCCGGCGAAGCGGCGAGCGGCGTACCTGCCCTCGGCGAGGTCGCGCTCGATGATCTGGCGCAGGAAATTGCTGGCGGGCGCGGCGGCTTCCCTGGGTTGGCTCATGGTGGGCTCGAAGCCGCGCCATTCTACGGACGCGTGCTGCGACCGTCCGTCGCGACGGCTCGCGCCGGCGCTGGCATGGCGCGCAGCAAACCTTTACCTTCGGGCAACGCGCCATCGTCAACGGCGGGTCCCGGTCTTGCCGTTTTGAGGACATGCACGCATCGGCGTGCGTTCACGACTCCAGCCATGAAGCGACTTCTTCTGCTCGTCCCCGCTGCCGCCGCGCTGTTCGCCGCCTCCGCCGCCCACGCCGGAGGGGTGAGCTGGTCGGTGGGCGTCAACGTTCCCCCGGTCGCCACCGTCGTCACCAGCGGCCCGGCGTGGGCAGCCGCGCCGGTGCGCGTCGTGCCCGGCGCGGTCGTCTACTCGACCCCGGCGTACGCTCCGGCGCCGATCGTCTACGACGAGCCGTACTACGCGCCGTATCCGGCACCGTACGTCGTGCCTCGCGTCGGTTACTGGGCACCTCCGGTCGTCGTCGCGCCGCGCGTTCGCTACTGGGGCCCGCACGGCCACTGGGCGCCGGCGCCGCATGGCGGCTGGGACCGCCACGACCACGGTCATCGCTGAGCCGGGCGGTTGCCCCTGAGCGCGGCGGTGCCGACGACTGGTCGCACCTCGCGCTGACCGACGCATCGGCCTGACGTCGCGGGTCGCGCTGCGGACCGCTGGCGACCGCGGGCCGCCGGCGCGACGAAGTGCACGCCCCGCGCATTGCATCGCGCGGCGTTGCGGCGAGCCCCGAGCGGCGCCGCTATATTGGCCTCCGCCCGCACGGTGCGGAGGAGAGGCGGATGTTCCGGTTCGATCGGCAGCGTGCGCGCTGCCGCACGGCAGCGCTGGTCGCGAGCGCGATGCTCGGCGCCTGCGCGATGCCGCAGTCGTGGCTGCC
>JASLGD010000584.1 GCA_030150305.1 Caldimonas sp.
GCCGGCGCGGCCGCGCCGGCGATCGCCTCGATCTCGGCGAGGTGCCTCGCCATCGCCTCGGCAAACGCGGGGGCGAAGTGCTCCGGGCGCACGTCGGCGAACGGCGGCAGGCCGAACGGCGCCATCCATGGCGCGAGCAGCGGGTTGCTCATTTCTTGCGCTGGATGTCCGCGAGGTCGCGATCGTCGTAGCGCCTTCCGGCGCACGACTTCGCGTACTCGTCGGTCCGCGCGCGGACGCCCTCGGCGTCCTTGTTGTAGGCGGCGACCTTCGCCTCGTACGCCTCGATCCGCTGGTTGCGCTCGTCGACCTTGGCGTTGTAGGCGTTGACGGCGTCGTCGCTCGTCCGGTCGAGCGACGCAGCGGCGTCGCTCAGGTCGGCGCCGCTCTTGTCGATCGCCGCCTTCTCGGCGGCGATCTCGGACTTCGTTTTCACCGCCGCCTCGGTGGCGCGGTCGCGCCGCTGCTGCTTGTCGAGGCAGTCCTTCAGCTGCGCCGGCGTCATCACCGCGTCGCCCTTGCCCGACTTCGACCTGTCGGCCGCGCAAGCGGCGGCGGCGAGCGCGCACAGCAACGCCGCGCCGAGCGTGGTTCGCAGCGATTGGCGGAGCTTGAGGGTCGGCTTCATGGCGGCTGGCGACGACGGGAGCGGATCATGCCACCGGTTCGCGCATCGTCACGAACTCCTCGGCGGCGGTCGGGTGAATGCCGAGCGTGGCGTCGAACACCGCCTTCGTCGCGCCCGCCTTCATCGCGACCGCGAAGCCCTGGATCGTCTCGCCGGCGTCGGCGCCGACCATGTGCAGGCCGACGACCTTGTCGTTGGCGTCGTCGACGACGAGCTTCATCAGCGTGCGCTCGGTGCTGCGCGAGAGCGTGTGGCGCAGCGGCCTGAACTCCGAGCGGTAGACGCGGATCTTCTCGAACATCCCGCGCGCCGCGTCTTCCGAGAGGCCGATCGTGCCGACGTTGGGATGCGTGAAGACCGCGGTCGGGATGTGCAGGTAGTCGACGCGCCGGCCGTTGCCGCCGAACAGGTCGTCGACGAGCGCCATCGCCTCGGCGAGCGCGACCGGCGTCAGCTGGACGCGATCGATGACGTCGCCGAGCGCGTAGATGCTCGGCACGTTCGTGCGGTAGCGATCGTCGACGACGACGGCGCCGTTGACATCGAGCGCCACGCCCGCCGCGTCGAGGCCGAGCCCGGCGGTGTTGGGAGCGCGGCCGGTCGCGTAGAGCACGGCGTCGGCCTCGATCGCGCTGCCGTCGGTGAGGACGACGCGCGTCGCGCCCGCTTCGCCCGCCTCGAGCGCGCGCACCTTGACGCCGACGCGGATCTCGACGCCCTTCTTCGCCATCTCGGCGGCGACGAAGTTGCGCACGTCGCCGTCGAAGCCGCGCAGGATCTGCTCGCCGCGGTAGAGCTGCGTGACGCGCGCGCCGAGGCCGTTGAAGATCGACGCGAACTCGCACGCGATGTAGCCGCCGCCGACGACGACGAGGCGGCGCGGGAAGCTCGGCAGGTCGAAGATCTCGTTCGAGCTGATCGCGCGCTCGCCGCCGGGCACATCAGGCGGCACCGGCCAGCCGCCGGTCGCGACGACGATGCGCTCGGCGCGGTAGCGCGTTCCCGCGACCTCGACGCCGTGGCTGTCGGTGACGCGCGCGCGGCCGCGCACGATCGTCGCGCCCGCGCCTTCGAGGAGCTGGCGGTACGCGGTGTTGAGGCGTGCGATCTCGACGCGGCGATTCGCCTTCAGCGTCTCCCAGCCGAACGCGGGCGCGTCGCCGACGTGCCAGCCGAAGCCGGCCGCCTCGACGAAGCTTTCGTGGTAGTGCGCTGCGAAGCTGTAGAGCTTCTTCGGGATGCAGCCGAGGTTCACGCACGTGCCGCCGAGCGCGGCGTCCTCGGCGACCGCGACGCGCGCGCCGCGCTGCGCGGCCATGCGCGCGAAGCGGACGCCACCGCTGCCGGCGCCGATGACGAAGAGATCGAACTCGGCGGCCGCGCTCATGGTCGTTCGACGTCGCTCACCGGAGCGCCTTGTGCAGCAGCTCGGCGACGAGACCGTTGAGGCCGTCGGGGCGTCCGGCGCTCTTCTCGCGCAGCGTCGCAGCGAGCGACGCCGGCAGCTTGCACGCGAAGGGCACCAGCCCGGCCGCGGCGTCGATCCGGCGCTGCTCGCGCCGGTCAGGGACCGCCGCCGCGCCCTGGCCGAACCGGCCAGGCGTCGTCCGCGACTTCTGCTGCCCTTCGATCTTGCTGCCGAGCAGCTTGGCGAGATCGGATTTCTTCATGCTCATTCGTCGTCCCCACGCAGACGCCATTGTGGCGTGCTGTGGCACAGTCGGCCGGGACATGGAGCCGGGCGCGCGCAGCGAGGCGGAGGCGGTCGTCGACTTCTGGTTCGGCGCGCCGGGCAGCGCCGAGCACGGCACCGCGCGCACTTGCTGGTTCGCCAAGGACGCCGCGTTCGACGCCGAGATCCGCGAGCGCTTCGGC
>JASLGD010000009.1 GCA_030150305.1 Caldimonas sp.
GGCGGCGATCAGCAGATCGCCGACGCCACCGCTGGCGAGCGAGCGCATCGCCATCAGCACCGCGGCGAATCCGCACGCGGCGTTGCCGAGCGTGAACACGTCGGCGAGGTGGAAGCCGCGGATCATCGAGAAGTGGCGCGGCGCTGCCGCCCTGTTCGCGCTCGCTGTCATGGCCATCCTCCGCTCGCGCGCCGCGACGCGGGCGCGCCGCCCGAGTGTTGCGATTTCGCGGGCGCGCGTCTGCCGGCGATTTCCCACAGCGCGACGCGCGGTTGCCGGCTCCTCCTCCGCCGCCGACCGCGGTCCACTCGGTCGTGCGGCGCCGTTGCAGCGCCCGGGAGACGCAGATGAGCACGACCACCAAGGACCGCTCGGGCACGAGCGCGCAGGAGCAGCGCGACGAGCTCGAGCAGGCGGAGAAGAACGCCAACCCGAACCAGTACCGCGAAGAGAACGAGGAGTCGAAGATCGTCGAGATCCCGCCCGAGAAGGACAAGCACCCGATCGGCGGCCTCGATCCGAAGTAGCGCCGGCCGCTACTCCTCCTCGTCCCAGGCGTGGCCGTCGCGCGCGACGAGCGCGCTCGCCGCCGCCGGCCCCCACGTGCCCGCCGCGTACGTGCGCGGGCCGACGTCGTCGCGCTGCCACGCCTCGAGGATCGGCTCGACCCAGGCCCACGCCTGCTCCTGCTCGTCGCTGCGAACGAAGAGATTGAGCCGCCCGGCGATGACGTCGAGCAGCAAGCGCTCGTAGGCGCCGACGCGATCGGCCGCGAACGCCTTGTCGAAGTCGAGGTCGAGCGAGACGGGAGCGAGCGCTTCGCCCTGGAACGCGCCCTTGGCGGCGAGCAGGTGCAGCTCGAGGCCGTCTTCGGGCTGCAGCTTGATGACGAGCTTGTTCGGCGGGTTGACGCCCGGAAAGAGCGCGTGCGGCGTGCGCCGGAAGTTGACGACGATGTGGGCGTCGCGGCGCGCCAGGCGCTTGCCGGTGCGCAGGTAGAACGGCACGCCGGCCCAGCGCCAGTTGCGCACCTCGGTGCGCAGCGCGACGAACGTCTCGGTCGTGCTGCCCGGCGGGACCTTCTGCTCGTCGACGAACGCCGCCGCCGGCTTGCCGTCGACGGCGCCGGCCCGGTACTGGCCGCGGACGACGTCGCGCGCGACGCTCTCGTCGTCGAAAGGCTTGAGCGAGCGCAGCACCTTCAGCTTCTCGTCGCGGATCGCGTCGGCGACCATCCTCGGCGGCGGCTCCATCGCGATCATCGTCAGCAGCTGCAGCGCGTGGTTCTGCACCATGTCGCGCAGCGCGCCGGTGCGGCTGTAGAAGTCGCCGCGCGTGCCGACGCCGATCGATTCGGCGAGCGTGATCTGGATGTTGGCGATCGCCTCGCGCCGCCACAGCGGCTCGAAGAGCACGTTGCCGAAGCGCAGCGCCATCACGTTCTGCACCGCGGGCTTGCCGAGGTAGTGGTCGATGCGGAACGCCTGTTCCTCGGCGAACACCGAGCGGACGACGGCGTTGATCGCGCGCGCGCTCTCGAGGTCGTGGCCGAGCGGCTTCTCGAGGACGACGCGCACGTTGGCGCCGTTGAGGCCGGCGGCGCCGAGGTTCGCGCAGACGACCGGAAAGAGCTCCGGGCTCGTCGCGAGGTACATGACGACGACGTCGGCGGCGCCCGCGCGTCCGCCCGCGCCCGACGCGAGCCAGCTCTTCAGCCGCGCGTAGTCGGCGGCGTGCGAGAGGTCGATCGAGACGTGGTGCAACAGCGCGGCGAAGCGCGCGAACTCGTCGTCGCTCGGCCGCTTGGCGTCCTCGACCTCGGCGAAGCGTTCCCGTACCCAGGCGCGATACGCGTCGTCGCTGAGCTCCTGGCGCGAGACGGCGAGGATGCGGCCGCCTTGCGGGAGCTTGCCGTGGCGCCACGCCTGGAAGAGCGCCGGCATCAGCTTTCGCCACGTCAGGTCGCCGGTGCCGCCGAAGAGAACGAGGTCGAACGTCATCCGCCGAGCATACGGCCAGGCTGCGCAAGCGCGGCGCGAAACGCCGACACCGGCGTCGGTGCACCCGAAAGAGGCCGGCGGGACGGGAAATACGCCACGACCTGACGTGACCGGCGGCGCGTCGGACGCGGCAAGATCGCGCGCACTCGAAAGCGCAAGCTCGCACGGAGGGAGAGATGGAGCTAATGCAAGTAACTTCGCGCCCGCGATTCCTCGCGCGCCTCGCAGTGGCGGCGATCGTGCTCGTCGCCGTCGTCTTCGTCTGGCCGTTCTACTCGGTGCCGACCGGCAGCCGCGGCGTCGTCACCCAGTTCGGCAAGATCGTCGGCATCGAGAACGAAGGGCTCGCGGTGCTGCCGCCTTGGCAGAAGCTGCACAACTTCAGCATTCGCGCCGAGCGCGCCGACATCGAGAACGCCGAGGGCAGCACGAGCGACACCCAGCCGGTGAAGGTGAGCCTGACGGTGCGCTACAGCATCGCGACCGATCGCGTCGCCGAGGTCTACGAGAAGTATTCGCACGACGGCAACCTCAGCTCGTACGTGCAGACCGCGACGCAGGAGATCTTCAAGGCGGTCACCGCCAAGTACACCGCTCCCGACCTGATCGCGCAGCGCGCCAAGGTCTCCGCCGACATCAACGTCGCGCTGCGCGAGAAGCTGGCGCTCTACGGCGCGCAGGTCATCAACATCGACATGCGCAACTTCTCGTTCTCCGACTCGTACATGCACGCGATCAACGACAAGGTGACGCAGGAGCAGCTTCGCCTCGCCGCGGAGAACAAGCTGAAGACGGTCGAGGCGGAGCAGAAGCAGAAGGTCGCCGTCGCCGAGGCCGAGGCCGGCGCGCGCAAGGCGCAGGCCGACGGCGAGGCGTACGCGAACCTCAAGATCGCGACCGCGCAGGCCGAGGCGCTGCGGGTGCAGAACGCGGCGCTGGCGCAGAACAAGGACGTCCTCGAGCTGCGCCGGATCGAGGTCGAGCGGACCAAGGCGGAGCGCTGGAACGGCGCGCTGCCGACCGCGATCTACGCCGGCGCGCCGATCCCGTTCCTCAACGTCGGCAAGTGACGGCCGGCGCGGCTGCGCGAAGCCGCGCCGCCGCCGCGAGCGGTCGAACGACATCGCGAACGGATACGATCGTTCGATGAACGTCTCGCTCGCCCGTTTCGTCGCCGCCGTCTCGCTGGCCGCGCTCGCGTCCGCGGCGCTCGCGCAGGTCGCGGTCGTCGCCGCGCCCGACCAGGAGAAGCTCCTCGCCAGCGCCGACCCGAAGCTCGCCGCCAACAAGCGGCTCGTCTACGACTTCTGGCGCGAAGTCTTCGAGGGCGCGCACATGGAGCTCGCCGACAAGTACATGGCCGAGTCGTACGTGCAGCACAACCCCAACGTCGCGACCGGCCGCGCCGCCTTCGTCGAGTTCTTCCAGCGCGTTCGCAAGCCGGCCCCGATCGAGGCACGGATCAAGGCGCCGCTCGTCGCGATCGTCGCCGAGGGCGACCTCGTCGTGCTGAGCTTCGCGCGCGAGCACGCTGACCCGAAGGACGCGACGCAGAAGTACACGACGACCTGGTTCGACATGTTCCGGATCGAGAACGGCAGGATCGCCGAGCACTGGGACCCGGCGCTGAAGCCGTAGGCCGTACCGGGCGGCGGGCGCAAGCGCTCGAGCGCGTCATGCCGCGATGACGACGAACGCAACGACTTCCGCTTCCGCCCCGTCCTGGCCGCGCGCCGCGACCGCACCGCCGCCTGGGCGGCGCTCGCCGGCCACTGGCAGGCGCATGGCCGCGAGCTCGACCTGCGCGCGAACGCCTCGCGCAGGT
>JASLGD010000080.1 GCA_030150305.1 Caldimonas sp.
GCGAAGCGCTGGCGGCTCGCCGCGGCCGCGGCGCTCGCTGCGGCGTGGATCGTCGGCGGCTTCTACTACCAGCTCGCGTGGCCGCTGACGACGAAGGCGATGCTCCTCGTCGGCGCCGGCCTCGCGCTCGGCGTGCTCGCCTGGCTCTCGCTGCCCGCCAGGGACGCGCCGCCCGTGTCGACGGCAGCGGCTGCGCCGAGCGCGCAGCGCTGGCGGATCGGCGGCGTCGCGCTGGCGATCGATCGCCTCGGCATCGTCGCGACCGCGCTGCTCGTCGTCGTCGCCGCGAACGTCGCGATCTGGCAGAAGGAGCACCTGATCGCGAACGGCGCCCCGGTGTTCGTTCGCCTCGCGCCGGTCGACCCGCGCTCGCTGATGCAGGGCGACTACATGCGGCTCGACTTCGCGCTGCCGCGGCAGGTGCGCGCGGACAGCGGCGGGCTGCTCGACCGCGGCCGGCCGCACGTCGTCGCGCGCCGCGACGCGCGCAACGTCGCCACGGTCCTGCGCGTTCACCAGGGCGAGCCGCTCGCCGTCGACGAGCTGCGCATCGAGCTGACGCCGATGCACGGCGACTGGGTGCTCGTGAGCGACGCCTGGTCGTTTCGCGAAGGCGAAGCGGCGCGCTGGGGGCGGGCGCGCTACGGCGAGTTCCGGGTCGACGCGAACGGGCGCGCGCTCCTCGTCGGCCTGCGCGGTGCCGACCTCGAGCCGCTCTGAGCGCGGCGCCGCGATGACGACGATTCGCTGCGAGGACGTCGCTGCGCATCCCGAGTTCCGCCCTCTCGCGACGATCGCGGGAGTCGCGGTCGACCTGCGCTACGCCGGGGTGCACAACTTCGTCGGCCGCGACCTCTACGGCGCGCTCGACTGCGCCTGGCTGCACCGCGACGCCGCCGCCGCGCTCGAGCGCGCGGTCGCGCAGCTGCGCAGCACCGCGCCGGGACATCGCCTGCTCGTGCTCGACGCGCTCAGGCCGCACCGCGTCCAGATCGCGCTGTGGGACCACCTCGACGGCACGGGGCTGCGCCGCTACGTCGCCGACCCGGCGCGCGGCTCGATCCATTCGTTCGGGATGGCGATCGACGCGACGATCGTCGACGCCGCCGGCCGCGAGCTCGACATGGGCACCGCGTTCGACGAGATGACCGAGCTCTCGCATCCCGAGCTCGAGGAGCGCCATCTCGCGAGCGGCGCGCTCGGCGCCGAGCAGCACCGCCGCCGCGAGCTGCTGCGCGGCGCGCTCGCGACGGCGGGGTTTCGCGGCATCGCCAACGAGTGGTGGCACTTCGAGCTCGGCGACCGCGAGCACGTGCGCAGCAGCTTCGTGCGCGTCGACTGAGCGGGCGGCGACGACGCGGCCGTTGCCGGGCGGCCGTGTCGCGTCGATACTCGCGTCACGAGCATCGCATGCGACGCCTTCGCCTCTACGTCGACGATCGCGGCCGGCTGGCGATGAACGACAGCGGCTTCTCCTGGGTCGCCGCGATCAGCCTCGCGCTGTGGGCGCTGCAGCGTCGCCTCTACGTGCTCGCGGCGCTGTCGCTCGCGCTGTCCGCCGCGGTGAACGTCTGGCTCGACAGCCGCGCCCAGGCGATCGCGTTCGTCGTCCAGTTCGTCGCCTTCGGTGCGCTCGCCAACCGCATCCAGCGCGCGTATCTGGAGCGCACCGGGTGGCGGCTCACCGCCGAGGAGGCCGCTGCCCCGGCCGCGTCGCCGCCGATTCGCTGATGCCGCAGCTCGCTTGCTTGCAGGCAGACAGCGCGTCGGCGGCGCTCGCCGGCGGCGTCTTCATGCCGTTGGTCGGGCTGGTGCTGCTCGCGCTCGCCGCCGCCGCCGCCGTTTCTCCGCTCGTGCGCGCGCGCTACCGAGCGCGAGTCGCGCGCCTGATGGCGCTCGACGAGGTGCTGCCACGGCCGGACGCGTGGTGGCAGCGCGCTCGCCGCATCGCTGCACCGGTTGCCTCGTCGACGTCCGAGGCTGCCACGCGCGACGCCGCCGACTGGCGCGAGCGCGTTCGCCGCGTCGAGCGACGGCTGACGCGGGCGACGCTGGTCGCGTGGGCCGCGTTCGCGCTCTTCGCCGCAGCGCTGGCTGGCGTGCTCGGTCGACCGACGTCGCTCGCCATGCGTGCGGGCGATGCCGCGGTGCTGGCGCTGTTCGCGGTGGGACCGGCGCTCGCGAACCTGCCGGGACGCTGGTCGCGCCGCGCGCTCGGCCTCGGCACGGCGGCGCTCGCCGCCGCGGTGGTGCTCGGCACCGCGTTCGATCCGGTCGGCGACGACGGCCTGCTCGCGTTCGCGACCACGGCGCTGGTCCTCGCAGCGATCTGCATCGCGCTGCTGCACCCGAGCCTGCGCGGCCAGGTGCTGCCGCTCTTCGTCGTCATGACGGTGGCCGGTTTCGCGTTCATCGTCGCGGCGCTCTTCGTCGTCGCTCACCTCGGCGACTGCGCCGTGACGACCGTGCCGACCGTCGCGTACGGCGCGAACGTCGTCGTCCTCGTGCTCTCGCTGCCCGCGATCTGGATCGGCTTTCGTGCGCTCGGCGGCTTGCTGTGGCTCGGCGAGCGTGGCTGGTTCAGCGACGTCTCCCTGCCGAGCTTCGCCGCGCTCGGGGTCGGCGCGCTCGTCTGGGTCGCCGGCGCACCGGCGATGGATCCGGACCGCGTGCCGGCGACGCTCGCCGGCTTGCCGGTGCTCTGGCTCGCCGTGGTCGCGGTCGCATACGCGGTCGCGCTCGGCAGGCGTGCGCCGGAGAGCGCCGCGCCGCAGCTGCTGATGCTGCGCGTCTTCGCGCGGCGCAGCCGCCAGTACGCGCTCCTCGACGCCCTGCAGCAGCGCTGGCGCTGCCTCGGCGCGGTGCACCAGATCGGCGGTCCCGACCTCGCCGCGTTCAACGTCGACCTCGACGAGTGCGCGATGTACCTCACCGGCCGCCTGCACGAGCTCTTCCTTCCCGAAGCGATGAGCGCGGAGCGGCTGCGCTCGGTGCTGCGGACGGGAGCCGATCGCGAAGGGCGCTTTCGCATCAACGAGGTGTTCTGCTTCAACACCGCGTGGCGCGCCACCGTCGAGCAGCTGATGCGGCTGAGCGACGCGGTCGTGCTCGACCTGCGCGGGTTCACGCAGCAGCGCCGCGGCACCGCGTACGAGATCGGCCTGCTCGGCCACGCGGCGCTGCTCACGCGCGTCGTCGCGATCGGCGACGGCGCGACGAACTGGGGCGACGTCGACGCGCTGCTGCGCGACGCCGGCGCCGATCCGGCGCAGCTCGCTCGCTCGGACGAACGCGACGGCGTCGACGCGCTCTTCGACCGGCTGCTCGCCGTCGCTGCGCGCTGACGCGGCGACGGCGGCGCAACGAGCGGCGCTACGCCGGATCGACGATCGCGGCGTTGATCAGCGTGCGCAGCTCGCGGCGGATCGGATACGTGCTCGACGGAATCAGCTGCGTGAGAAACACGACGCAGATGTCCTCGACCGGGTCGACCCAGAACGCGGTCGACGCCATCCCGCCCCACCAGAACTCGCCCGGCGACGACGTCACGCCGCAGCGCACCGGATCGGTCGTCATCGCGAAGCCGAGGCCGAAGCCGACGCCCTGGAACATCGCCTCGGAGAACATCGAGATCGACATGTCCGCGAGGTCGCGGCCGCCGGGCAGATGGTTCGCGCGCATCAGGCGCAGCGTCTTCGGGCCGAGCAGGCGGACGCCGTCGAGCTCGCCGCCGCGGCGCAGCATCTCGCAGAAGCGCAGGTAGTCGGCCGCCGTCGACACGAGCCCGCCGCCGCCGGAAGGCGCGCCCGGCGGCTTCGAGAAGTCGAGCGGCGGCGCCGGCGCGAGCTTGCCGGCGGCGTCCTTGACGTAGCAATCGGCGAAGCGCGCGGCCTTCGCTTCGGGCACGTAGAAGTCGGTGTCGCGCATGCCGAGCGGCTGCAGGATGCGCTTGCGCACGAACTCGTCGAACGGCATTGCGGAGACGAGCCCGACCAGGTAGCCGACGACGTCGGTCGACACCGAGTAGTTCCACGAGGTTCCGGGCGAAAACTCGAGCGGCAGGCGGCCGAGCTTGTCGACGAACGCGTCGAGGCTTTCAGATTCGAACGCGTCGACCTTGAGCGCGCGGTACGCGGCGTCGACGTTGGTGCGCAGCTGAAAGCCGTACGTGAGCCCGGAGGTGTGGCGCAGCAGGTCGAGCACGCGCATCGGCTGCTCGACCGGCCGCGTGACGAACGCTCCCGGAACTCCCGAGCGGTAGACCGCCTGCTCGCGCCACGACGGGATCCACTTCGCGACCGGATCGTCGATCGCGATCCGGCCTTCCTCGACGAGCATCATCAAGGCGACGCTCGTCACCGGCTTGGTCATCGAGTAGATGCGAAAGATCGTGTCGTCGGCGAGCCGCTGCTTTTTCTCGAGCGATGCGTGGCCGAGCACCGTGCGATGCACGAGCTCGCCGCGGCGCGCGACGAGCAGCTGCGCGCACGGCAGGAGGCCCGGCTCGACGTAACGCTCGGCGAGAAAGCGGTCGATGCGGGCGAGGCGGTCGGCGTCGAAGCCGAGCGCGCGGGGGGAGGCGAGGGGCAGCGTCATGCCGCGATTGTCGCCTTCGCCGGCGCGCCGCCCGGCCGGCTATCGTCGCGGCTCCACTGCGGGAGCAGACCTTGCCGACCAAGCCCGTCCTCGCGCACCCTGGCCGCGTCGTCGTCCTCGAGCACCGTTCGAAGGTGCTGCAGGGCAATCCGCTCGGCGATCCGACCGTGCGGGCGCTGCACGTCTGGCTGCCGCCGCAGTACGACGCGCCCGCATCCGCAGAGGCGCGCTTCCCGGTGCTGTTCGATCTCGTCGGCTTCATGGGCAGCGGCGCGAGCCACACCAACTGGAAGACGTTCGGCGAGAACGTTCCCGAGCGCGCGGCGCGGCTCGTGCACGAGAAGAAGATGGCGCCGGCGATCCTGGTCTTTCCGGACTGCTTCACCGCGCTCGGCGGCAACCAGTACGTCAATTCGTCGGCGGTCGGCCGCTACGCCGACTACCTGACCCAGGAGCTCGTGCCGTTCGTCGACGCGCAGTTCCGCACCCTGGCGTCGCGCGACCACCGCGGCTGCTTCGGCAAGAGCTCGGGCGGCTACGGCGCGATCGTGCACGGCATGCGCCATCCCGAGACGTGGGGCGCGATCGCCGACCACTCGGGCGACTCGTACTTCGATTTCGTCTACGCGAGCGACTGGCCGAACACGCTCGATGCCCTCGCCAGTTACGCGAAGCCGAAGCGAAAGCCCGGAGCGATCGATGTGCGCGCGCTGTCGTCGCCCGGCATGGCCGAGGGCCTCGACGACGGCCGCATCGCCCGCTTTCTCGCCGACCTGCGCAGGAAGAAGAAGCTCGCCCCGAGCGACGGCCACACCGTGATGAACCTGTGCATGGCGGCGACGTACGACCCCGACCCGGCGGCGCCGAACGGCTTTCGCGTGCCCTACCACCTCGAGACCGGCGAGCGCATCGAGGCGCGCTGGAGGCGCTGGCTCGCGTGCGATCCGATCCACATGGTGCGCCGCCACGCCAAGGCGCTGCGCAGCCTGCGCGGCATCTACATCGACTGCGGCTGGAGCGACCAATACCACATCCACTACGGCGCGCGGATCCTGTCGCAGCGCCTCGCCGAGCTCGGCATCGCGCACGCGTACGAGGAGTTCCCCGACAACCACTCCGACATCGACTACCGGATGGACACGAGCCTGCCGTTCCTCGTCGGCGCGCTCAGCGGCGAGCGGGCCAACGGCGCGAAGCGTCCGGCACGCGGCCGCGCACCGCGTTCGCGCGCGCGCTCGTCGTGAGCGGGCCGTCGCGGTCGCTGCCGAGTCGCGCGCGCACGCGCTCGCGCAGCTCGGCGTGCTGCGCCGGCGGCATCGTCGCGAAGAGCGGAGCGAGGCGCGGGCCGGTCTGCGCGATCGCCCACCAGGTCTCGAAGCTCGGATAGCTCCGCTCGACGGCGAACGCGCACGTCTCGACGTCGACCAGGCCGGCGTTCGTCCAGAGCGACTGCAGTGCGTCGATCCGCGCCGCCTCGGCGCTCGGCGGCCAGAGCGGTGGCTTGCCGAGCAGGGTCGCGATCTCGTCCTGCAGCAGCGCATACGGGAAGCCGCCGCCGACGATGTCCCACGCGTAGCTCGAGACGCTGCCGCCCGGACGAACGACGCGCGCGAGCTCGCCGACGCAGCGTGCCGGCTCGGGAACGAAGAAGATGACGAGCGCCGTCGTCGCGGCGTCGAACGACGCGTCGGGCCACGGCAGCGCCATCGCATCGCCCTCGACGAACGTCGCCGGCGCATCGGCGAGGCGCTCGCGCGCGAACGCGAGCTGTTGCGGCGAAGGATCGATGCCGCAGACCTCGGCGGGCGCGCAGCGGTCGAACAGCAGCTCGGTGAAGGCACCGTTGCCGCAGCCGACGTCGGCCCAGCGCCAGCCCGCGGCCGGCGCGAGCCAGTGCAGGAATTGCTCGCCGGCGAGGCGGCTCCAGACGCCCATGAACGCTTCGTACGAGGCGCCGTCCTCGAAGCGGATCTGCGGCGGTGCGGACATCGGTGCTCCTGGTCGTCGTCAGACGCGCCACGCGTTGCGCGCGCAAGACGCGGATGATGCCCGCAGCCCATCGCCGCGTGGGACAGCACGCCATCGCGCTGTCCTCCGCGTTCGGATCTTGTCCGCGCGGCGGGACCGGCGGGCACGCGCGCCCACGATGGGCACGCGCGCTGCCTCGGTTCGATCAGAACCACCACCCGAGAGGACGCATGAACACCGCCCCGGCATCCCGCAGCGACGACGCACGCTTCGAGCTCCGCTACCGGAGCCTCTCCGCGCACCGCTGCGGCTACGCGTTTCCTTGCGACGAGCAAGGCCGGGTCGACCTCGATCAGCTGAGCGAGGAGGCGCGCGAGAACTACCTCTACGCACGCGCCGTGGTCGGCCGCGACCTGCAGCATCCCGAAGTCCTCTCGGTGCACTGAACGACCCTGCCCGCTATCGTCGGGCATGGCGCTTCCGCTCGTCGCCGTCGTCGACGCGTCCGTGCGCGTCGCCGGGACGTCGAGCCGGCTCGCCAAGCGCGACGCGATCGCGGCGTGCATCCGCAGCGCCGCGGTCGACGAGGTCGAGACCGTCGTCGCGTACCTGTCGGGCGAAACGCGCCAGGGCCGCGTCGGCGTCGGCTATGCGACGCTCGCGCGGCTGCGCGGTGCGGCGGCCGGCGAGCCGACGCTGACGGTCGTCGACGTCGACGCCGCGCTCGCGCGGATCGCCTCGACGAGCGGCAAGGGATCGTCCGCGGCGCGCAGCAACGAGCTCGCCGCGCTGTTCGCGCGTGCGACCGCGGCCGAGCAGGACTTCCTCGTCCGCTTGCTCGTCGGCGAGCTGCGCCAGGGCGCGCTCGAGGGCGTGATGATCGAAGCGATCGCAGCCGCCACGGCGCTGCCGGTCGCCGACGTTCGCCGCGCGACGATGGTCAGCGGCAGCATCGCGACCGCCGCGCGCGTCGCGACGAGCGAAGGCGCGGCCGGGCTCGCGCGGTTCGCGATCGCGCTCGGCAGGCCGGTGCAGCCGATGCTCGCGCAACCCGCCGACGACGTCGCCGGCGCGCTCGCCAAGCTCGGCACCGCCGCCGTCGAGTGGAAGGTCGATGGCGCGCGCATCCAGGTCCACAAGGCGGGCGACGACGTGCGCGTCTACACGCGCGCGCTCAACGACGTCACGGCGTCGGTGCCGGAGATCGTCGCGGCGCTGCGCGCGGCGCGCGCCGACGAGCTCATCCTCGACGGCGAGGCGATCGCGCTCGCGAGCGACGGCACGCCGCTCGCGTTCCAGGTCACGATGCGGCGCTTCGGCCGCAAGCTCGACGTCGACGCGCTGCGCGCCGAGCTGCCGCTGGCGGCGTTCTTCTTCGATTGCCTGCTGCGCGACGGCGCGCCGCTCATCGACCGCCCGGCGCACGAGCGCTTCGACGCGCTCGCCGCGGCGCTGCCGCCGGCGCTCGTCGTGCCGCGGCTCGTCACCGGCGACGCGGCGGCGGCCGCCGACTTCTACGCCGACGCGCTCGCGCGCGGCCACGAGGGCGTGATGGTGAAGGCGCTCGACGCGCCGTACGAAGCGGGCAGCCGCGGCGCGAGCTGGCTCAAGGTCAAGCGTGCCCACACGCTCGACCTCGTCGTCCTCGCCGCCGAGTGGGGCCACGGCCGCCGCCACGGGTGGCTCTCGAACCTGCATCTCGGCGCGCGCGATCCGCGCGGCGGCTGGGTGATGCTCGGCAAGACGTTCAAGGGCATGACCGACGCGATGCTCGAATGGCAGACGCACGAGCTGCTCGCCCGCGAGACGGCGCGCGACGCTTACACGGTGCACGTGCGCCCCGAGCTCGTCGTCGAGATCGCGTTCAACGACCTGCAGGCGAGCCCGCACTATCCCGGCGGGCTGGCGCTGCGCTTCGCGCGCGTCAAGGGCTATCGATCCGACAAGCGCGCCGAGGACGCCGACACGATCGACGCGGTGCGCGCGTTGTACGAGGCGCAGGCGAGCAGCGCCGCGGCGTGAGTCCGCGCCGCCGAGTCCTTGCGCGTGCGCTGCCTATTGCGCGCAGTCGCGCGGTCGTGATCCACTTCCGTCCGTCGGGAGAAGGAGGCGCGCGATGGCCCAGACGAAGAAGGCGGCGAGGAAGAGCGCGAAGAAGTCGGCGAAGAAGTCGCCGGCCAAGAAGGCCAGGGACGGAGGCGGCGGCGGGAGGCCGCCGGCGAAGAAGAAGTAGGCGATGGCCGAGGGCGAGCAGGCGCCGCCGGCGCCGACGTCTCCTCCGCCATCGCCGGAGCCGGCCGAGGAGTCGGCGCGCCGCTTCAAGTCGGCCGCCGACGCGACGAGCGAGCTGCACGACCACTTCGGCGCCTGGACCGCGGGCCTCGGCAAGTACGGGCTGCAGGTCGCGTTCGCGCTGATGGCCGCGAACTGGGCGGTGCACGGATCGAACGCCGCGCTCCTGCAGAACCCGTGGGCGCGAGCGTCGATGGTCGTCGCGGTGCTCTACCTCGGCCTTCTCCTGCTGTCGATGGGCTTCATGGTCCGCCTCTCCTGGCAGCGACGCGAGTACGCGGACGCCGACAAGCGGCGCTGGGGCGAGGAGTTCAGGAACAGCGCCGGCGGACCTTCGCCATGGCCGTACACCGTGACGATGGAGCACCTGGGCAACGTGATGGCGGTGCTGCACGTGCTCGGCCCGCTGCTCAGCGGGACGCTCCTCTTGGGCAGCATCTTCGTGACCCCGATCGGCGCGTCGGGCGGCGGCGGCGGCGGCGGTGGCGGTGGCGGTGGCGGCGCCGCGAGCCAGGCGTGCTGCGTCGGCATCGCAGGCGACGTGGCCGCGATCAGGCGTTCGCTCGACACCTTCACCGCCTCGGGTGGCAGCGACGGCACGACCGTCGTCAAGGGCGACAGCGAGCTGAGGCTTCCCGGCTGGACGATCGTCAGCGCCGGGCTCCTGATCCTGCTCGCGGGAACGATGGTGTTCTTCGCGGCGAAGGACAAGAAGGGCGAGGCGGCGGGCGCCGCGCTGGCGGGCATCGGCCTGACGTTGTCGATCGGCGGGGCCGCGCTCGTGAAGGAGCTGAAGATCGAGAGCCTCTTCACCTTCAAGCCCGACAAGATCTTCGAGATCGTGCGCAACGAGGTCGCGGCCGTCGGCGCGAACGGGCCCGAACGGCTCGGCTTCATCGACCGCTTCCGGCTCGGCGACGAGCGACACCTCGACCGCCCGCCGGGAACGGCGAACGACGTCGCGGAGTCGCAGGAAGTCTCGGCGATGCTCGACGCATGGCGAGCCAAGCGCAAGGAGGGCCTCGACGGCGTGCTGCTCGTGATCGGCGCGACCGACCGCTTGCCGATCAACGGCGCCAAGCGGCAGCAGTTCGAGGCCAACGTCAGCCTCGCACGCGCACGCGCCGAGGCGGTCAAGCGGGCGCTCGTCGACAAGTGCAGGGCGCCGTGCGAGATGAACGCCGAGCACGTGATCGTGCTCGTCTCGGGCCCCGTGAACACGCCGGACCGCGCCCATCTGGCGCCGGCTGCGACGCGCGACGGTTTCCCCGAGGACCGTCGGGTCGATGTCTGGGCGATCTGGGCGCGTCGGCCGGTCGAGGCGAAACGCTAGCGCCGGCGGCGCCGCGCGCTCTGCGGCCCTCGCGTGCCGTCGCGCCCGCGGCGCGCCGGCTCGGCCCGTGTCCTCGCGCCGCTCGCGCGCGCGGCGTCTCAGCGCGCGAGCTGCTGCACGAGCTCGAGCGCGCGCGCGACGTTGGCTTCGGGCGAGACGCCGCCGACGGTCGCCGCGATCGTGCCG
>JASLGD010000081.1 GCA_030150305.1 Caldimonas sp.
CGCACGTCGCACGCTGCGGTGCGCGCGCGACGACGAGGGGAGGCTGGGCGGTGCTTCGCGTCGCAGGCGCCGGGGGCACTGGCGCGGCGACCGGCGCCTCCGCGGCCGGCACCGGCACGACGTGCGGTGCCGGCTCTGGCGCAGTCGAAGCAACCTCCGGGGCCGCGACCTGAGCGGCAGCGGCGACGCGCGGTTGCGTGGCGGTCGCGTCGGCCCACGGCACCGGCGCAGGGGCGGCGATGCGCGGCTGCGCGCCGGCCACGTCGGCCCACGGCACTGGCGCGGCGGCGAGCAGCAGCGGGCCTTCGAGCGCCGCCGATGCGAGCTGACCGCCCTGCTGCAGGGTCGCGGTGACGCGACTCGACGCGCCGATCGCGTCGCGACCGTCGATGACGTAGGTGCCATCGTAGATGCCGGGGTCGCTCTCGTGCAGCGCGAGGACGTGCCAGCCGCCTTCGATGCGCACGGTGACGATCGCGTGCGGCGTGCCGTAGACGGCGAAGCGAAGCGGGACGCCGGCGGCGAGCGCGGCGACCTGCTCGACGTCGACCCCGTCGATCGCCGCTGCCCCGGGAGCGGCGCCGTTCGCGCCGGGGGCCCCGACCGCCAGCGGCGCGGCGAGCGCAGCGATCAGCACGAGACGATGCAAGGACACGGTGCCTCCACGACTGCCTGCTGCCCGGCAGCGCAAGGAATCCCAACGCTCGCGCGTGCAGCACGCGCAATCGCCGCTTAACGCACCAAGGCTAGCCCGAGTCCAAGCGTTTTTCAGCACGTCGCGGCGGCTTTACGAAAGACTACGTTGCTTCGCAAATCCTTCCGCGGCGCGCGTCAACGCCGCGCCCGCTTCGCCGTTGAGGGGCCATCACGACGACCGATCGGTGGCCATGAAGCTCGTCGAATGCTGGCGCTGGCGCTTTCGCGATCCCAAGTCGGGCCGCATGTGCAGGACGATGTACGCGCTGCGCGAAGAGGAGGCGCGCAAGTTCGCCGACGCCGAGCGCATTCCCGGCACGCTCGTCATGCGCGAGGTCGACGACGACTTCGTCGACACGCTGCCGCACGTCGGAACGCCCGCGCTCGGCTGATCGCGCTCAGCGGGCGCGCGCCGCCTCGCGGCCGAACGCCGGCCAGCGCGTCCGCGGTCCTGCGAGGCCTGGCGGCGGCACGAAACGGTCGCCGGCGACGAGCCCGGTCGCGACCCCGAGCCGCGCCGCCAGGTGCGCGGCGTCGTACGGGGCATGCACCTTGACGTCGTTGTCGAAGTAGACGTAGACGTCGCGCCGCGGCCGCGCCGGCGCGGGCTTCGACGACGCCAGCCGGGCGTCGGCGGCCTGGCCGCCGCTTCGCCAGGTCGCGATCCGCGCCGCCCAGCGGTCGAGCGCGGCGTCGCCGTAGCCACTCGCGTACAGCTCCTCGTCGCCGTGCAGGCGGACGTAGACGAAGTCGGCGGTGAGGTCCTCGAGCAGCGGCCAGCGCCCGGCGGTGTCGGCGACGACGAGCGCGATCCGGTGCCGCCGCAGCAAGGCGACGAACGCCGGGTCGTCGAAGCTCGGGTGACGGATCTCGACCGCGTGGCGGAGCTTGCGGACGCGGTCGACGGCGAGGAACGCGCGCCCCGCGAGGCGCGCGTCGTGGCGCTCGGCGAGCGCGAGCGCTGCCGCCGTGTCGCGCGGCAGCGCGGCGAAGAAGGCGTCGAAGCGCGCGGCGTCGAAGCCGAGCTGCGGCGGGAACTGCCAGAGGATCGGCCCGAGCTTTTCGTGCAGCCGCAGCACGCCCGAGGCGAAGAAGTTGGCGAGCGCGGCGTCGATGCCGCGCAGCTTCAGCATGTGCGTGATGTAGCGCGAGCCCTTGACCGCGAACACGAATCCGGGCGGCGTCTCGGCGTGCCAGGCGGCGTACGACTCGGGCCGCTGCAGCGAGTAGAACGAGCCGTTGATCTCGATCGTCGGCAGCATCCGCGACGCGAACGCCAGCTCGCTGCGCTGCGGCAGCCCGCGCGGATAGAAGACGCCGCGCCACGGTTCGTAGCGCCAGCCCGAGATGCCGATCCGAACGTCGCCCGCGGCCGCCATGCCTGGCGCCCGGAGCAAACGGAACGCCCGCGGCTCGTCAGGCGTGCCTGCGCGGGAACGCCCGCCGCTTGGCCGCAGCGCGCGTGCGCGGCGCCCGTGGCCTAGGCGTCGACCTGCTCGCCGGCGTTGCCGCCGGCGCCGAGATAGGCCTTGATGCGATCGACGCGGGTGCCGACCGCCTGCACCGCCTTCAGCAGCGCCTCGTCGGTCGTGCCGAGCGCGCGGCACCAGCGCGCCACGGCGGCAGCGTCGCCGACGTCGACCGCCGCGCGCGAGCGCGGATCCTCTGCTGCCTCGGTTTCGCGCGTCATGCTCGGCTCCTCGCGATCGGGGCTCCTGCACGCGGCGTGCCGCGCGCGCGGACGTCGCGCGCCGCTTCGGCGAGCGGCCGGACGTGGCAGCCGTCGAGGTGGTCGTCGACGAGCCCCATCGCCTGCATGAACGCGTACACCGTGGTCGGCCCGACGAACGTCCAGCCGCGCCGGCGCAGGTCCTTCGACAGCGCGACCGCCTCCGGCGGGACGCCCTGCGCGCGCAGGCGCGCGAGCGTGACGCGCTTCGGCCGCGCCTTCGCCGGCGGCTCGAAGCGCCAGACGTAGGCGGCGAGCGAGCCGAACTCGTCGATCAGCGCCAGCGCCCGGCCCGCATTGTGGATGGCCGACTCGATCTTGCCGCGGTGGCGAACGATGCCCGGATCGGCGAGCAGCCGGGCGACGTCGTCGGCGCCGAAGCGAGCGACGGCGTGCGGATCGAAGCCGGCGAAGCCGCGCCTGAACGCCTCGCGCTTGTGCAGGATCGTCTGCCAGCTGAGGCCGGCCTGGAAGCCTTCGAGGCAGAGCTTCTCGAACAGGCGCTGGTCGTCGTCGACCGGGAAGCCCCATTCGCGGTCGTGGTAGTCGCGGTACGCGGCGCTCGGCCGGCACCAGGCGCAGCGGACGACGCCGCCCTCGTCGAAGAGGCCGTCGCGCGCGCTCACCCTGCCACTCCTCGGCAGCGGGGTTGATGCGGGATTGCCGCGCTGTTCGTGCGTTCTGCCGCGTCCCGAGGGTGTTCCAATCGGCCAACCATCCGATTCCTTTCCGCGCCGTGCCCGCGAGCCGCTACATTGCGGCGCGGCCCATTGTCCGCGGAGGTCCGGCCCAGCGTTCCGCCATGCCCGTCATCGCCGTCGTCAATCGCAAGGGAGGTAGCGGCAAGAGCACGCTCGCCACGCACCTCGCGTCGCACTACGCGAACGCGGGCGTGCCGGTGATGCTCGGCGACGTCGACCGACAGCAGTCGACGCAGACCTGGCTGCGCGCGCGCGCCTTGCGCGCCCTGCCGCGGAGCGCGCCGATCGTCGGCTGGGCGGTCGACCCGAAGCGCGTCCTGCGCCCGCCCGCCGGCGTCACCCACGTCGTCCTCGACACGCCGGGCGGGCTGCGCGGCTTCGACCTGGCGCGCGTCGCCGCGTTCGCCGACGTCATCGTGATGCCGGTCTGCAATTCGATCTTCGACCGCGAGTCGGCGGCCGATTGCTTCGCCGAGCTGATGGCGCTGCCGCGCGTCTCGAGCGGGCGCTGCAAGGTCGCGGCCGTCGGCATGCGGCTCGACGCCCGCACGCGCGCCGCCGAGACGCTCGCGCTGTGGGCGCGCTCGCTCCATCTGCCGTTCGTCGGCGTCGTCCGCGAAGCGCAGGCGTACGTGCGCTGCGTCGAGCAGGGCCTCACGGTGTTCGACCTCGGCGATCCGGCGTCGCAGGCCGACGTCGCGCAGTGGAAGCCGATCGTCGCCTGGCTCGATGCCACGCTGCGCGCGCTGCCGCGGCCGGTCGTGCGTGGCAACCCGAGCGTCGTGCGCCCGGCCGCTGACGCTGCATCGGCGAAGGAAGACGACCTCGTCGCGCGCCTCGCGT
>JASLGD010000099.1 GCA_030150305.1 Caldimonas sp.
CGGCACGATCCTGCCCGGCCGTTACCAGGGCCAGGACCTCAACATCGTCAGCGTCTTCGAGGCGGTCGGCCAGTTCACCGCCGGCCGCATGAGCGAGCACGACTTCCACGAGATCGAGCGCCGCGCGATCCCGGGCAGCGGCTCGTGCGGCGGCATGTACACCGCCAACACGATGAGCTCGTCGTTCGAGGCGCTCGGGATGGCGCTGCCGTACGCGAGCACGATGGCCAACGTCGAGGACGAGATCGTCGGCGCGACAAAGGAGGCGGCGCGCGTCCTGGTCGAAGCCGTTCGCCGCGACCTGAAGCCGCGCGACATCGTGACGAAGAAGAGCATCGAGAACGCCGTCGCCGTGATCATGGCGACCGGTGGCTCGACGAACGCGGTGCTGCACTACCTCGCGATCGCGCACGCCGCCGGGGTCGAATGGACGATCGACGACTTCGAGCGCGTCAGGAAGAAGGTGCCGGTGCTCTGCGACCTCAAGCCTTCGGGACGGTATCTCGCCGTCGACCTGCACCGCGCCGGCGGCATCCCGCAGGTCATGAAGCTGCTGCTCGACGCCGGCCATCTGCACGGCGACTGCATGACGATCACCGGCAAGACCGTCGAAGAGACGCTGCGTGAAGTGCCGTCGAAGCCGCGCGCCGACCAGGACGTCATCCGTCCCGTCGCCGATCCGATGTACGCGCACGGCCACCTCGCGATCCTGAAGGGCAACCTCGCGACCGAAGGGGCAGTGGCGAAGATCACCGGCCTCAAGAACCCGACGATCAGCGGCCCGGCGCGCGTCTTCGACGACGAGCAGTCGGCGATGGCGGCGATCATGGACCGCAGGATCGTCGCCGGCGACGTCATGGTGCTGCGCTACCTCGGCCCGAAGGGCGCGCCGGGGATGCCCGAGATGCTCGCGCCGACGGGTGCGCTGATCGGCCAGGGGCTCGGCGAATCGGTCGGCCTCGTCACCGACGGCCGCTTCTCGGGCGGCACGTGGGGGATGGTCGTCGGCCACGTCGCTCCCGAGGCGTACGCCGGCGGCACGATCGCGCTCGTCCGCGAGGGCGACCGCATCACGATCGACGCGCATCGGCTGCTGCTGCAGCTCGAGGTCGACGATGCCGAGCTCGCGAGGCGGCGTGCGAGCTGGCGGCCGCCGGCGCCGCGCTACACCCGCGGCGTCCTCGCCAAGTTCATGAAGAACGCCGCCAGCGCGAGCCGCGGCGCCGTTCTGGACGACGAATGACGGCACGCGGTCGCGGCGCCGGCCGCCCGTACGCGCGCGACGCTGGCGGCGGCTCGGACTCGGGCGACCGCCGTCGCCGCCGCGCGAGGAGCGAGCGCGCGAGTCGCCACGAGACGTAGAGCGCCGCGACGAAGGCGACGAGCTTGAGCGCGCCGTCACGCAGGCTGCGCAGCATGCTCGGCTTCTCGCTCTCGGCGGTGGCCGAGGTCGGCGCCGAGTCGTCGGATCGCGCGCTGCGCGGCGGCAGCGCCGAGAGGTCGACGACGTCGCCCTGCCCCTCCGCGGCGTTGGCGGTCGCGGCAGCGCCGGCGTCCCGCGTCTCGAGCGGCGCGCACGGTCGATCCTGCAGGCGCAAGCCGCCGCGCCCGTCGGGGCAGCGATTGATCTGCGTCGCCGGCACGTCGAGATTGCGTGCCTTGGCGGGCGCGTCCTGCTCGATGCCGTCGGTTGCGTCGGGCACGCGCTGACGGATGTTGCTCACGGCGGTCGCGGGTACAGCGGCGAGCGCGAGCCCGCAGCCGAGCGCAAACAGGCGCGACATCGCCGCAGAGGCGAGGTGTCGCGACGAAGAGCTGTCCGGGGCGGCGGGCACGCGCCGATTCTGCAGCGCGAGGCCACCCCCGCCAAGGCGCCCTTCGGGGCGTCGCCGCGGACCTAGCGCTGCTTTTGCGCCTTGCGGCGAGCGCGCGTGTCCATGCCGAGCGCGGCGAGGTTTTCCTTGCGGCGGTCTTCCTTCTTCTTTTCCATCCGGTTCATCTCGCGGCGCTTGTTGAGGCCGGACTTGTCGGACCAGATCCACCAGATCGAGGCAAGGAGAAACGGCAAGGCGAACTTCCAGAGGTCGCCCGTGAGGTTCCAGTTCCACGTCCCGACGACGCCGATCTGGGCGAGGTTGAGGCCGATGAGAACGACGCCGATGACGACGAACAGCATGTGGATCTCCGGCACGCGCTTCGCGCGTCAACTCGGGCAGTGCCCGGGCGTTATCCTGATGGTAGCCGAGCGGCCCTTCGCCGCGGCCTCCGGAACGCGCATGAAATCGCTGCACATCGTCTCGATCGTGACCGC
The DNA here is from genome assembly GCA_030150305.1 of Caldimonas sp. Taxonomy (GTDB): domain Bacteria; phylum Pseudomonadota; class Gammaproteobacteria; order Burkholderiales; family Burkholderiaceae_C; genus Schlegelella_A. The sequence goes on from JASLGD010000099.1 coordinate 2,312, forward strand.
TTGCATGGTTTGCGCTCCCGCGTGGGCGCAGCCCGACCTCGCGCAGAAGAAGAACTGCCTCGCGTGCCACCAGGTCAACCAGAAGGTCGTCGGCCCGTCGTACAAGGAAGTCGCGCAGAAGTACGCCGGCCAGCCCGACGCGGTCGCCAAGCTCGTCCCCAAGGTGATGAAGGGCGGCTCCGGCGTCTGGGGCGCGGTGCCGATGCCCGCCAATCCTCAGGTGAGCGAAGCGGAAGCGAAACAGCTCGTGCAGTGGATCTTGAGTTTGAAGTGACGCGCAGCATCACTTCGAACTCCTGACGGGGTTGCTCCCTCCCGCTTCGCTCCCCTCCCTCCGAGAGGGAGGGGCGGACTCCTTCGGAGCCCTTTCAAGACTTGCGGTCGCGCGAGAGTGCGACGTCGAGCGTTTCGGACGAGAGCGCGAAGCGCACGCCGTGCTTGGCGGCGAGCGCTTTCGCGTTGGCGAGAAAGCGCTCGCGGCCTTCGGATGCGATGAACTGGATCGCGCCGCCGGTCCACGCCGGAAAGCCGATGCCGAAGATCGAGCCGATGTTCGCCTCGGCGGCGCTGGTGAGGACGCCTTCGGCGAGACAACGCGCGGTCTCGATCGACTGGCGATAGAGCAGGCGCTGGCGGAGCGCATCGACGTCGGTCGTCGCGCCGTCCTTCGCGAAGTGCGTCGCGAGGCCCGGCCAGAGCCGCTTCGGAGCGCCCGCTGGATAGTCGTAGAAGCCGCCACCGCCGGCGCGGCCTGGACGGCCGAGCTCCTTGACCATCCGCTCGACGAGCAGCTCGCCGACGGAGGCGACGTGCCTCCGCCCCTCTGCCGCCGCGTCCGCGCGCGTCTGCTCGAGAACGTGCACCGAGAGCGCGAGCGACGTCTCGTCGAGGACTGCGAGCGGACCGACCGGCATCCCGGCGGCGAGCGCGGCGTGCTCG
>JASLGD010000217.1 GCA_030150305.1 Caldimonas sp.
CTCATGGCGTGGCAGGCCGCCGGCATCGTCAGCGTGCGGCCGGCGTTCTACAAGCAGCCGCAGGGCGACGTCACGTTCGTCCAGCACCGCGTCTGGCAGGACCGCGCCGACGTCGCCGACCTGTTCCGCAAGGGCGCGAGCGTCTTCGTCTGCGGCGACGGCCGCCACATGGCGCCCGCGGTGCGGCAGACGTTCGTCCGCATCTACCAGGAGGCGACCGCAACGACGGCAGAGGAGGCCGAAGCCTGGGTCGACCGCATCGAGCGCGAGACCGGCCGCTACGTTTCCGACGTCTTCGCCTGAGCGGGAGGACACGATGGCCACACGCACCAAGATCAAGCTCGAGCCGCTCGTCATCGACGGCCATCCTGTCGGCCGCGTCCTCATCACCGGAGCGTCGGCCGGCATCGGCGCCGAGCTCGCACGCGCGTTCGCGCGCGAGGGGCACCAGCTGACGCTCGTCGCCCGCCGCCGCGCCAAGCTCGAGGCGCTCGCCGTCGAGCTCGAGCGCGAGCACTACGTCGACGTGCGAACGATCGTCCAGGACCTGAGCAAGCCGACCGGCGCGGCGGCGGTCGTGAAGGCGGCCGAGGCCGACGGCCACGTCGGCATCCTCGTCAACAACGCGGGCGTCATCGATGTCGGGCCGTTCGCCGCGAGCAGCACCGACGCGCTCGTCGACATGGTCAACCTCAACGTGCGCGCGCTCACCGAGCTGACGAGCCTCGTCGTCCCCGGCATGGTCGAGCGCGGCTTCGGCCGCATCCTCAACGTCGCGTCGCTCGCGGCGTTCCAGGCGGTGCCGGGGATGGCGACGTACGCGGCGACCAAGGCGTTCGTGCTCGCGCTCACCGAGGCGTTGTCCGAAGAGCTCAAGGGCAGCGGAGTCTCCGCGACCGCGCTCTGCCCCGGCATCACCGACACCGACATGGCGACCGACATCCAGGCCGGCACGGCGGTCAAGCTGCCCAGGCAGCTCGTCTCCGATCCGGCGGACGTCGCCGCCGAGGGCGTCAAGGCGCTGATGGCGGGGCAGGCGGTCGTCGTTCCCGGCTTTCCGAACCAGATCACCGCGGCGTGGGCGCAGGTGACGCCGCACTGGCTGACGCGCTACATCGCGGGGTTCGCCGCCCGCCGCGCCGACTGGCTGACGCGCTAGCCGCCGGCGCGCCGAGCAAAGCCCCCGGCGTCGCGCACGCGACGTTGGCCTGGGCGTCGCTGACTAGAATCGAACGATCGTTCTATCCCCGTCGTGCGGCGGGGAACACCCCCGAGGACCTGCCATGAGTGCGAACTACGAGCTGCGCGGCGACGTCGCCGTCATCACGCTGGACAACCCGCCCGTCAACGGACTCGGCTACGACACGCGGCGCGGCATCGTCGACGGCCTCGACCGCGCGCTCGCCGACGCCAACGTGAAGGCGATCGTCGTCACCGGCGCCGGCAAGGCGTTCTCGGGCGGCGCCGACATCCGCGAGTTCGGATCGCCGAAGGCGATCGCCGAGCCGAACCTGCTCTCGCTCATCGCCGCGTTCGACGCCAGCCCGAAGCCGATCGTCGCCGCGCTGCACAGCGTCGCGATGGGCGGCGGTCTCGAGCTCGCGCTCGGCTGCCACTACCGCGTCGCGCAGGTCGGCACGCAGATCGCGCTGCCCGAGGTGAAGATCGGCCTCATCCCCGGTGCGGGTGGCACGCAGCGGCTGCCGCGCGTGCTCGGCGTCGAGACCGCGCTCAACATGATCGTGAGCGGCGAGCCGGTCGCCGCCGAGCTGCTCGCCAAGCAGCCCGGGCAGAAGCTCCTCGACAAGGTCGTCGACAAGGACGTCGTCGACGCTGCGGTCGCGTTCGCGCGCGAGAAGGCCGACGTGCGGCCGCTGCCGATCGTCAAGAACCTCTCCGTCTCGCACCCGAACGCCGACGCCTACTTCCAGTTCGCGCGCAACACGGTCGGCGCGATGGCGAAGAACTTCCCGGCGCCGCTCAAGTGCGTCGACGCCGTCGCCGCGTCGGTGAAGATGAAGTTCGACGACGGCATGAAGCTCGAGCGCGAGATCTTCATGGCGCTGATGCTGACGCCCGAGTCGCGGGCGCTGCGCCACGCGTTCATGGCCGAGCGCGCGACGTCGAAGATCCCGGACGTCCCGGCCGACACGCCGACGCGTCCGATCAGGAAGGTCGCGGTGATCGGCGCCGGCACGATGGGCGGCGGGATCGCGATGAACTTCCTCAACGCCGGCATCCCGGTGACGATGCTCGAGATGAAGCAGGAGGCGCTCGACAAGGGCGTCGGGATCATGCGCAAGAACTACGAGGCGCAGGTCAAGAAGGGCAAGCTCAAGCAGGACAAGCTCGACGAGCGCATGGGCCTCCTGAAGACGACGCTGAAGTACGACGACCTCAAGGACGCCGACCTCGTCATCGAGGCGGTGTTCGAGGACATGGCCGTCAAGGAGCAGGTCTTCAAGACGCTCGACGAGGTCATGAAGCCGGGTGCGATCCTGGCGTCGAACACGTCGACCCTCGACCTCAACAAGATCGCCGCGTTCACGAAGCGCCCCGAGGACGTGATCGGGATGCACTTCTTCAGCCCGGCCAACGTGATGAAGCTGCTCGAGGTCGTCCGCGGCGCGAAGACCGCGAAGGACGTCCTCGCGACGGTCATGCAGCTCGGCAAGAAGATCAGGAAGACGTGCGTCGTCTCGGGCGTCACCGACGGCTTCATCGGCAACCGCATGATCGAGCAGTACTCGCGCCAGGCCGGCTACCTGCTCGAGGAGGGCGCGACGCCGCAGCAGGTCGACAAGGCGATGGAGAAGTTCGGCATGGCGATGGGGCCGTTCCGGATGGGCGACCTCGCCGGCAACGACGTCGGCTGGTACATCCGCAAGCGCCGCTACGTCGAGAAGCCCGACATCCGCTACTCGAAGACCGCCGACCTGCTCTGCGAGATGGGCCGCTTCGGCCAGAAGACGGGCGCCGGCTGGTACGACTACCAGCCCGGCAAGCGCGACGCGATCCCGAGCAAGGTCGTGACCGACATGATCGAGAAGCACCGCGCCGAGCTCGGCATCACGCCGAGGAAGATCAGCGACGAGGAAATCGTCCAGCGCCTCGTCTACGCGCTCGTCAACGAGGGCGCGAAGATCGTCGAGGAGGGCATCGCGATGCGCGCGAGCGACATCGACATGGTCTACCTCACCGGCTACGGCTTCCCGCTCTTCCGCGGCGGGCCGATGCACTACGCCGACCAGCAGGGGCTCTTCAACGTCGTCCAGTCGATGAAGCGCTTCGCGCAGAACCCGCGCGACGACCAGAAGTTCTGGCAGCCGGCGCCGCTGCTGGCCAGGCTCGCGGCGGAAGGCAAGACGTTCAGCTGAATCCGCCCCGCGTCCCATGCGCAGGTGCTTCGCGGCCTCCGGGCCGATCGGCCATGCGCAGCGGGACGCCTGAGCTCGACGAGGAGACGCCCATGCAGGACCGCGCGACGTTCACGCGAATGGAAGAGAGCACCGCCGAGGACTGGCGCCGGATCGGCGCCGAGTTCATGCCGTTCGCGCGCCGCCTGCCCGATCGCGTCGTCGCGCACCTGAAGCTGCTCGAAGGCGACTACGGCGGCTTTCCGATCGATCGCTACGCGCACTCGCTGCAGACGGCGACGCGCGCGCTGAAGGACGGCCGCGACGACGAATACGTCGCCTGCGCGCTGCTGCACGACATCGGCGACACGCTCGGCACGTTCAACCACTTCGACATCGCCGCGGCGATCCTGAAGCCGTTCGTGAGCGACGAGAACCTCTGGATGGTGCAGAACCACGGCATCTTCCAGGGCTACTACTTCTTCCACCACATCGGCCTCGACCGCGACCTGCGCGACCGCTTCCGCGGCCACGGCCACTACGAGCGGACGCGCGAGTTCTGCGAGCTGTACGACAACCCGGCGTTCGACCCGCGCGCAGAGACGTTGCCGATCACCGACTTCGAGCCGATCCTGCGGCGCGTCTTCGCGCAGCCGAAGAACAGCATCTACCAGGCCGCGAGCCCGCTCGACGCGAAGACCGCAGCCACTGCCTGACTCACCGACCCGAGGAGCACTCCATGACCAGCGCCGTCATCGTTTCCACCGCCCGCACGCCGCTCTGCAAGAGCTGGAAGGGCGCCTTCAACATGACGCACGGGGCGACGCTCGGCGGCCACGCCGTCCAGGCCGCGGTCGAGCGCGCCAGGCTCGATCCCGCAGAGGTCGACGACGTCATCATGGGCTGCGCGACTCCCGAGGGCGCGACCGGCAGCAACATCGCACGCCAGATCGCGCTGCGCGCGGGGTTGCCGATCACGACCAGCGGCATGACGATCAACCGCTTCTGCTCGAGCGGGCTGCAGACGATCGCGACGGCGGCACAGCGGATCATCGCCGGCGAGAACGACATCGTCGTCGCCGGCGGTGTCGAGTCGATCTCGTGCGTGCAGAACGAGGCGAACAAGCACATGATCGCCGACCCCTGGCTCGTCGAGCACAAGCCGACGATCTACTGGAACATGCTGCAGACCGCAGAGCAGGTCGCCAAGCGCTACGAGATCCCGCGCCAGCGCATGGACGAGTACGGCGCGGCGAGCCAGCAGAAGGCGACCGCGGCGCGCGACGCCGGCCGCTTCGACGCCGAGATCATCCCGGTGACGACGATCGCCGGCGTCGCCGACGCGGTGATGGGAATGCGCTCGAAGGAAGTCACCGTGACGCAGGACGAGGGCATCCGTCCCGGGACGACGTACGACGGCATCAAGGACATTCGCCCGGCGATTCCCGGCGGCGTCATCTCGGCCGGCAACGCGAGCCAGTTCAGCGACGGCGCCGGTGCGGTCGTCGTCATGAACGAGACGATCGCCGAGCAACGCGGCCTCCAGCCGCTCGGTCGCTTCCTCGGCTTCGCGGTCGCGGGCTGCGAGCCCGACGAGATGGGCATCGGCCCGGTGTTCGCGGTGCCGAAGGTGCTGAAGCGCCTCGGCCTCAAGATCGACGACATCGACCTGTGGGAGCTGAACGAGGCGTTCGCAGTCCAGGTGCTGTATTGCGCCGACAGGCTCGGCATCCCGATGGACCGCCTCAACGTCGACGGCGGCGCGATCGCGGTCGGCCATCCGTACGGCGTCAGCGGGCAGCGCCTCACCGGCCACGCGCTGATCGAAGGCAAGCGCCGCGGCGCGAAGAAGGTCGTCGTCACGATGTGCATCGGCGGCGGCATGGGCGCTGCCGGCGTCTTCGAAGTCCTCTGAGTCGAGCACGCGCGGCCGCGCCGGCGGCCGCGCCACGAGCCATCGCCATGAGCTACCGCTCGACCGTCGACTTCCTCCTCTACGACTGGCTCGACGTCGCTCGCCTGGGGGAGCGGCCGCGCTTTGCCGACCATTCGCGCGAGACGTTCGACTCGGTGCTCGACACCTGCGAGCGGATCGCGCGCGAGAAGTTCGCGCCGTTCAACCGCCTCGCCGACACCGAGGAGCCGTGGTTCGACGGCGAGAGGGTGCACCTGCCGCAGGCGAGCCACGAGGCCGCGCGCGCGTACCGCGAGTCGGGGATGCTCGCCGCCGCGCAGGACTACGAGATCGGCGGCATGCAGCTGCCGTGCGTCGTCGAGATGGCGGCCAACAGCTTCTTCTCGAAGGCCGGCATCGGCATCGGCGGCGGCGGCATGCTGACGAGCGGCAACGCGAACCTCCTGATGGCGCACGGCACGCCGATGCAGCAGGACGTCTTCGCGAGGAACGAGTTCGCCGGTCGCTTCTCGGGGACGATGTGCCTGTCGGAGCCGCAGGCCGGATCGAGCCTGTCGGACATCGCGACGCGCGCGGTCCCCGACGGCGCCGACTACGAGAGCGATCCGCTCGGGCCGCGTTATCGCCTGCGCGGCAACAAGATGTGGATCTCGAACGGCGAGCACGAGCTCGCCGAGAACATCGTCCACCTCGTCCTCGCCAAGATCCCCGACGACGACGGCAAGCTCGTCCCGGGGACGCGCGGCATCTCGCTCTTCATCGTGCCGAAGAAGCTCGTCGGTCCCGACGGCGCGCTCACCGGCGAGCGCAACGACGTCGCGCTCGCGGGGCTGAACCACAAGCTCGGCTACCGCGGCATCCCCAACACGCTGCTCAACTTCGGCGAAGGCAAGCAGCCGGTGCGCGGCGCAGCGGGCGCGATCGGCTATCGCGTCGGCAGGCCCGGCGAGGGCCTGCGCTGCATGTTCCACATGATGAACGAGGCGCGCATCGCGGTCGGCCTCGGTGCCGCGATGATCGGCTATGCCGGCTACGAGACCGCGCTCGACTACGCGCGTACCCGCCCGCAGGGCCGTCCGGTCGGGCCGGGCGGCAAGGACGTGCTGCGGCCGCAAGTGCCCATCATCCGGCACGCCGACGTCAAGCGCATGCTGCTGGCGCAGAAGAGCTATTGCGAAGGCGCGCTGGCGCTCGAGCTCTATGGCGCGCGCCTGGTCGACGAGCTGCACACCGGCACGCCGGAGGCCGCCGCCGAGGCCGGACTGTTGCTGGAGATGCTGACCCCGATCGCCAAGAGCTGGCCCAGCGAATGGTGCCTGGAGGCCAACAGCCTGGCGATCCAGATCCACGGCGGCTACGGCTACACGCGCGACTTCCCGGTGGAGCAGCACTGGCGC
>JASLGD010000220.1 GCA_030150305.1 Caldimonas sp.
CTTGGACGAGTAGTAGCCAGGGTTGCCCGGAATCTCCTCGACCGTGACCTCGGCGGCGGCGAGCGGCTTCTTCGCCTTCGTATCCTCGGACGAATTGGCCGGGTCGCCATCCACATAATTCATGATCCACTTGTTCAGCCAGCGCTGCATGTCCTCGCGCTCCTTGAACGAGCCGATCTTGTCGCGGACGATGCACTTCAGATAGTGCGCGAAGCGCGAGCAGGCGAACAGGTACGGCAGCCGCGCCGACAGGTTGGCGTTGGCGGTGGCGTCCGGATCGTCGTACTCGAAGGGCTTCTGCAGCGACTGCGCGCCGATGAACGCGGCGAAGTCCGAGTTCTTGCGGTGCACGAGCGGCATGAAGCCGTTCTTGGCCAGCTCGGCCTCGCGCCGGTCGCTGATCGCGATCTCGGTCGGGCACTTCATCGCGACGCCGCCCTCGTCGGTCGGGAACGTGTGCGTCGGCAGGCCCTCGACTGCACCGCCCGACTCGACGCCGCGGATCCGCGTGCACCAGCCATAGAGCTTGAACGAGCGGTTGATGTTGACCGCCATCGCGTAGGCGGCGTTCGCCCACGAGTACGTGCCGTGCTCGCCGCCGTGCGTCTCCTCCTCGAAGTTGAACTCCTCGACGGGGCTCGTCTTGGCGCCGTACGGCAGCCGGGCGAGGAAGCGCGGCATCGCCAGGCCGACGTAGCGCGAGTCCTCCGATTCGCGCAGCGACCGCCAGGCGGCGTACTCGGGAGTCGTGAAGATCTTGGTCAGGTCGCGCGGATTGGCGAGCTCCTGCCACGAGCCCATCTGCATCAGCGTCGGGCTGGCGCCTGCGATGAACGGGGTGTGCGCCGCCGCCGCCACCTTGCTCATCTCGCCGAGCAGCTCGACATCCGGCGGGCTGTGGTCGAAGTGGTAGTCGCCGACGATCGTGCCGAACGGCTCGCCGCCGAACTGCCCGTACTCCTCCTCGTAGACCTTCTTGAACAGCGGGCTCTGGTCCCACGCCGTGCCCTTGTAGCGCTTGAGCGTCTTGCCGAGATCGAGCTTGGAGATGTTCATCACGCGGATCTTCAGCATCTCGTCGGTCTCGGTGTTGTTGACGAGATAGTGAAGGCCGCGCCATGCGCTCTCGAGCTTCTGGAAATCAGGGTGGTGGAGGATCGCGTTGACCTGCTTCGACATCCTCTTGTCGAGCTCGGCGATCATCGCCTCGATCGACATGATGACGTCGCTGCCGATCAGGTTTGTCTGCGCGAGCGCCTGCTGCGCAAGCGTGAGGACAGCCTGCTCGACGGCCGATTTCGCATCGTCGGACTTCGGCTTGAACTCCTTGTTCAGGAGCGAGGCGAACTCGCCGCCCTGGTACTCGATGCCCTGCAGCGCAGAGGGTGAATTGACTGCTTCTTCCGCCATGGTCTGGTCTCCGCTGGGCGTTGCGATTTACTGGCCGGCTGCCTCGGGCTTGCGCGCTTCGGCGAGCGACTTCAGGAGTGCCTCGTCCTTGATCACCTTGCCGATCAGCTCTTCGGCGCCGGTCTTGCCGTCCATGTAGGTGACGAGGTTGGCGAGCTGCTGTCTCGCTTCGAGAAGCTGCCTGAGGCCCTCGACCTTCGCCGCCACCGCCGCGGGCGAAAAGTCGTCCATGTTCTCGAAGGTGATGTCGACCGCCAGGTTGCCCTCTCCCGTGAGCGTGTTGGGCACCTGGAACGCGACGCGCGGCTTCATCGCCTTCATGCGGGCGTCGAAGTTGTCGACGTCGATTTCGAGGAACTTGCGCTCGGCGACCGGCGGCAGCGGCTCGCTCGGCTTGCCCGACAGGTCCGACAGCACGCCCATCACGAACGGCAGCTGGACCTTCTTCTCGGCACCGTACAGCTCGACGTCGTACTCGATCTGGACGCGCGGCGCCCGGTTGCGGGCGATGAACTTCTGGCTGCTGGTTGCCATGCGATGGGCTCCTTGGTGACTTACGAGTTGGCGCTGCCGGCGAGCTTCTCGACGTCCGCAACTCCGCCAGGCGCGAGATCACGGATGATGTCAATGAAGCTCTTGCTCATCAACCGCTGCGCGCGGCGAATCAGAAGCGGCGCCGGATTGCTCGGCTCGTTGCGCTCGATCCATTCGCAGACGCGATCGAGCGCACGGCTGGCGTCCTCGCGCGAGTTGATCGTTCCGGGCGGCCGGGTCGCGGTCGTCGCGCCTGCCCCGCTGCCCTGTTCGACCACGGCGCCGTTGCCGGCCGCCTTGCCCGCGGCGTCGGCGACGCGCTGCATCAGCTTCTTCAGCGGCACGAGATCGGGTGCCTGGCTCGCCTCGATCCTGCGCTCGAGCGAATTCGAGAGCGCCTGCGCTGCGTCGTAGCAGGCCTGCATCGAGCGCGCGAGCTCGGGATCGGCGCCGACGGCGGTCGCGACCTCCTGCACCACCCCGTCTTCGGTCGGCACGCTTTCGCCGGGGAACGGGTCGGCCGGGCCGAGCGCAAGCTCGATCTCGCGCACGGTCAGCGAACCACGCTGTCCGGTGAGGCTCGCCGCGCGCAGATCGGAGAGACCGCCGAGCGGGTCGGACAGAGCCCCGAGCGCGTTCACCCGCGCCGTCGGATCGTTGTTGTCGCTCGCGTCGAGCGCCGGGTGGACCGCTTCCCAATAGCGATCGAGCAGACCCTCGACGAGTCGCAGCCCGCAGGCAGCATCACGCAGGCCCCGCAGCCTGGCGCCGCTGCGCGTCAGCCAGACCGCGACCCGCAGATCGCGGGTGCGCTGCGCCAGCTCCGACGCCCGCGCGTGCACGGTCGGCCAGTCGGGAGGCTCGGCCGGGTAGATGTTGTCGCCGTACTGGCGCTCGGGCTTGCCGGCGGCGGCTTCGAGCATCGCCTGGAACGCCGGGTCGTACTCGAGATCGGGACCGCACGGAGCGTCAGCCGCAAGCGGCGCCAGCAATGTGTCGAGATCGGGGTCAGACATGCAGCAGCGGCTCTGGGGCTTCGCGTTCGCTGCACTCTAGGCGCCAGTCGGCGCGGCGGCAGCGGTCGAAAGTCATGTCGGACGGCGCGAGGGACGTCCGAGCAGAGCGCTCAGCGAAAGAGGCTGACCATGTGCGCGCGCGACTTGACGTCGAGCGCGAGCAGGAGCGAGGACACGTAGTTCTTGACCGTGCCGAGCGACAGACGCATCGAGTTGCTGATCTCCTGGTTGTTGCACCCCGAGAGGACGAGCTCGAGGATCTCCAGGTGGCGGGGCCCGAGCTGGGCGACGCGGTCGTACATCGACGACGCCGGCATCCCGGGAAAGAGCGCCTTGCTCGCCGCGCACCCCGGCGTGTGGGGACCCGCGGTCGGCCAGAGCAGCGCCGAGAGCGTCGCCCGCATCTCGGCGGCCGCGGCCCCCTTGGCGACGTAGCCGACCGCGCCGAGCGCCTGCGCCTGGCGGACGACGAACTCGTCCTGCGTCGCGCTGAACACTGCGATGCGCGCCTGCGGGAACTCCTGGAGGAACTGCCTGAGCCCCTGCAGGCCCTTGCAGTCGGCGAGGTTGAGGTCGAGGAGGACGGCGTCGACGTCGCCTTCGCGCCGGTAGACGTCGAGCGCCTCGCGCAGCGTGCTCGCCTCGAGCCAGTCGAGGGCGACGCCGAGCAGCTCGGTGTAGAGCGCCTTCGCGCCGTAACGGACGAGCTCGTGGTCGTCGACGAGGAGGAGCTTTCGCCTGAGCTCGGACGGGGCGAGCACCGGCGGGGTTGTCGTGATGCTGCGGCCGCTCGGAGCTGGCGCGATCGAAACCATGACGGCCCCTCTTCTTGCAGAATCGTCCTGCGCAGTTCGCCCGCGAGGCGCTTGCGCAAAAGCACGGCAGCGGGAAACGGGAGCGGCATCTTAGGCTCGACGCCGCCGATTTGCACCACCAAAACTAGGGACGCACGTCGTGCCTGTCGCCTCGTCGTCGATGCCCGAGTCGATCGAGCCGCTCCTCGGCGACGCGGCCTCGCTCGCGCCACGAACTGCTCGCAAACCCGAATCCGCGCGCGGGAACGTTGCGCCGGCGAGCACCGCCGAGCGCGTTGCCGGCGGGCCGGCCGCGAGCGCAGCGACCGACGCCGAGGTGCGTCGGCTGTACGACCACGCGGGCGCCACGACCACCGCCGGGATCGCCGTCGCGCTCTGCGTCTGGCTCCTGCTCGAGCACGAGCGCGGCGCCGCCGCCACGCTCGGCTGGGCGGTTGCGATCCACGCGGTCCAGCTGGCCACGCTGGGCTTGCTCTGGGCGTATCGCCGCGACGAGCACGCGACGGTCGCGCCGCTGCTGTGGCAACGCCGTTTTCGCGTCGCGGTCGGCCTCGGTGCCGCGGTCTGGGGAGCGGCCGCGCTGGTCTTCCTGCCCGGCGCCGATCTCGCGCACGCGGCGTTCCTCGTGCTCGTCTTCGTCGGCGTCGCCGTCATCGGCGCCGTCGCGATCGCGACCGACCGTGCGTCGATCGCTCTCTGGATCGTGCCGCTGACGGTTCCTGCGCCGGTCGTGCTCGCCGCGATGGGCGGCCGCGCGCAGATTGCGCTCGCGGCGGTCGCCGCTGCGTTCGCCGCGATCCTGCTGCGGCTGATGCTCGCGCAGAACCGCCTGCTCAGCACGACGCTTCGGGCGCAGACCGAGAACGCCGCGCTGGTCGAGCGGCTGCACCGCCAGATGGAGCTGACGGCGCAGGCGAGCCGCGAGAAGAGCCAGTTCCTCGCGTCGGCCAGCCACGACTTGCGCCAGCCGCTGCACGCGCTCAGCTTCTTCGGCGCGACGCTCGAACGGCGGATGGCCGGATCGATCGACGAGCCGCTGATCTACAACATGATGCGGTCGATCGAGGCGCTCGACAGATCGTTCGGCGCGATCCTCGACATCTCCAAGCTCGACGCCGGCGCAGTCGAGCCGCACGTCCAGTCGTTCCCGATCCGCGACCTCTTTCGCCGGCTGCAGATGGGCTTTGCCGGGCAGGCCGAGGAGGCTGGCCTGCAGCTGCGCTTCCGCCCTGCGGGCAAGGTGGTGACGAGCGACCCGCAGCTGCTCGAGCGCATCGTCGGCAACCTCGTTCAGAACGGGCTGCGCTACTGCCGGCCGGGCGGCGGCGTGCTGGTCACGGCCCGGCGGCGGCGCGGCGGCGTCAGCGTCGAGGTCTGGGACAGCGGCATCGGCATCGCCGAGGACGAGCTGCCGAGGATCTTCGACGAGTTCTACCAGGTCGCGAATCCGCAGCGCGATCGCAGCAAGGGCCTCGGCATGGGCCTCGCGATCGTCAAGCGGCTGAGCGCCCTGCTGGGCCACGAGCTCACGGTGCGCTCGCGGCCGGGAGCGGGAAGCGTCTTTCGGGTCTGGATCGCGCGCGTTCCTGCGGCGCAGATCGAAGAGTTCGCGGTCGCGGCGGAGACGGTGCCGGGCGCGCTCGAGGATTCCCGCACGGTGCTCCTCCTCGACGACGAGGAGGCGATCCGCACCAGCGTCGGCGAGTTGCTCGCGGAGTGGGGCTACGAGGTGATCGCGGTGTCGAGCACGGCCGACGCGCTCACCGCGGTCAGGCGCCGCCTCGGCGCGATCGACGCGATCGTCTCGGACCTGCGCCTGCGCGCCGGCGAGGACGGCATCCGGGCGATCGAACAGGTGCGCCAGGCCTGCGGATTCGCCGTCCCGGCCATCCTCGTCACCGGCGACACCGCGCCCGAGCAGGTGCTGCGGGTGCACGAGAGCGGCCACATCGTGCTCTACAAGCCGGTGCAGCCCAAGGAGCTGCTGACCGTGCTCAGAAAGCTCGCCTGAGCCGCGGCTCAGCGCGACAGCCAGTAGTCGGCGAAGCGGGGCAGATCCTGGTGGATCGAGCGCGCCAGCGCGAGCTCGGGCCCGGCATTCGGGCTGCCGTTCGGCGCCCGCAGGATCAGCGCGGTATGGACCGCCGCCGGCACGCCGCGAAAGTACGGCAGGTAGTCGTCGACGAACGCTTCTGGCGCGAGCGCGGCGATCGCGTCGGCCTTGGGGCTGCGCTCGCCAGCCGCGTTCCCGGTCGCGTAGACGCGTTCGATCGGAAAGCCGTGGTCGCGCAGGTTGCGTAGCCTCGCCGCCTCGTGCTCGAGGTCGAGCGCCGAGACGCAGACGAGGTCGAAGCCAGCGTCATGGAGGCGGTGGCAGGCGGCGAGCGCGCCCTCGATCGCCGGCACCGACGACCAGAACTCGCTGTCGAAGTGGCGGCGGAAGTGGGCGCGCCGCTCTTCGTCGAGGCGCTCCACCAGCCAGCGGTCCATCGGCCAGTAGGCTTGCGGGTCGCGCTCGGCCGGTGGCTCCCCGAACGCGCGCTGCCAGGCACCAGCGTAGCCGAGGTGAAAGTCGAGGAGGACGCCGTCGGCGTCGAGGGCGATCAGCGGGCGGGGCACGGCGAGACTGTAACGAGCCCGACGCGAGCGAACTGTCGCTTGGTCGACGTCGGTCCCCCTTGAAAACCGGGGTCGGGTCCCTATAATCGTCCTGCTAGCACTCGTTTGCGTTGAGTGCTAATGAGACAACCGCCGCCCCACCGCCTCCCGGCAGGCGGTCCCGAGCCCCCTCAATCCCAAGGAGATCGCATGAAACTTCGTCCGTTGCACGACCGCGTGGTCGTCAAGCGCGTGGAGCAGGAAACCCGGACCGCGTCCGGAATCGTCATCCCCGACAACGCCGCCGAGAAGCCCGACCAGGGCGAGGTGCTGTCGGTCGGCCCCGGCAAGCGCAACGAGCGCGGCGACATCACGACCATGAACGTCAAGGTCGGCGACCGCATTCTCTTCGGCAAGTACAGCGGGCAGACCGTCAAGGTCGACGGCGACGAGCTCCTGGTGATGCGCGAAGAGGACATCTTCGCCGTCGTCGAGAAGTAATCAGCAGAAAGAATCCGGAGTCAACATGGCAGCAAAAGACGTTTCATTCGGCGGCGATGCCCGCTCGCGCATGGTCGAGGGCGTGAATATCCTCGCCAACGCGGTCAAGGTCACGCTCGGCCCGAAGGGCCGCAACGTGGTCCTCGAGCGCTCGTTCGGCGGCCCGACGGTCACCAAGGACGGTGTCTCGGTCGCCAAGGAGATCGAGCTCAAGGACAAGCTCCAGAACATGGGCGCGCAGATGGTCAAGGAAGTCGCTTCCAAGACCAGCGACATCGCCGGCGACGGCACGACGACGGCGACGGTGCTCGCGCAGGCGATCGTCCGCGAGGGCATGAAGTACGTCGCCGCGGGCATGAACCCGATGGACCTGAAGCGCGGCATCGACAAGGCCGTCTCGGCGCTCGTCGAGGAGCTGAAGAAGCAGAGCAAGCCGACGACGACCAGCAAGGAAATCGCGCAGGTCGGCACGATCTCGGCGAACAGCGACGAGGAAGTCGGCAAGATCATCGCCGAGGCGATGGACAAGGTCGGCAAGGAAGGCGTCATCACCGTCGAGGACGGCAAGTCGCTCGCCTCGGAGCTCGAGGTGGTCGAGGGCATGCAGTTCGACCGCGGCTACCTGTCGCCGTACTTCATCAACAACCCCGACAAGCAGGTCGCCGCGCTCGACAACCCGTTCGTGCTGCTGTTCGACAAGAAGATC
Source organism: Caldimonas sp. (assembly GCA_030150305.1). GTDB lineage: Bacteria > Pseudomonadota > Gammaproteobacteria > Burkholderiales > Burkholderiaceae_C > Schlegelella_A. The sequence continues at coordinate 7,581 of JASLGD010000220.1, forward strand.
AGCAACATCCGCGACCTCCTGCCGACGCTCGAGCAGGTCGCCAAGAGCGGCCGGCCGCTGCTGATCGTCGCCGAGGAAGTCGAGGGCGAAGCGCTCGCGACGCTCGTCGTCAACACCCTGCGCGGCATCCTCAAGGTCGTCGCCGTCAAGGCGCCTGGCTTCGGTGACCGTCGCAAGGCGATGCTCGAGGACATCGCGATCCTGACCGGCGGCAAGGTGATCGCCGAGGAAGTCGGCCTGACGCTCGAGAAGGTGCAGCTCGCCGACCTCGGCCAGGCCAAGCGCGTCGAGGTCGCAAAGGAGAACACGACGATCATCGACGGCGCCGGCGCAGCCAGCGACATCGAGGCCCGCGTCAAGCAGATCCGCGTGCAGATCGAGGAAGCGACGAGCGACTACGACAAGGAAAAGCTCCAGGAGCGCGTGGCCAAGCTCGCCGGCGGTGTGGCGCTGATCAAGGTCGGTGCCGCGACCGAGACCGAGATGAAGGAGAAGAAGGCCCGCGTCGAGGACGCGCTGCACGCGACGCGTGCCGCCGTCGAGGAAGGCATCGTCGCCGGCGGCGGCGTCGCGCTGCTGCGCGCCAAGCAGTCGGCCGGCACGATCAAGGGCGACAACGCCGACCAGGACGCCGGCATCAAGCTGATCCTGCGCGCGATCGAAGAGCCGATCCGGATCATCGTCCAGAACTCGGGCGACGAGCCGAGCGTCGTCGTTGCCTCGGTCCTCAACGGCAAGGGCAACTACGGCTTCAATGCCCAGAACGGCCAGTACGGTGACATGATCGAGATGGGCATCCTGGACCCGACCAAGGTCACGCGCACCGCGCTGCAGAACGCCGCGTCGGTCGCGTCGCTGATGCTGACGACCGAGGCCATGATCTCGGAAGCGCCGAAGGAAGAGACCGCCGGCGGCGGTGCCGGAATGGGCGGCGGCATGGGCGGCATGGGTGGCATGGGCGGAATGGACATGTGACCTCGTCCCGCCGGGACTTGCGAAAGGGCTGCTTCGGCAGCCCTTTTTCTTTGTCGTTCTCCACGAACGCGGCCCGTGCGCACGGTCGCTTGGACACGCAGGCGCGCGAGATAATCGCGACTGCGCAACGACCCATGGCGATCGCTCCGCTCTTCCAACGCTTCGTCGACGATGAGCTCGCGCTCGCGCCGGCGCTCGTCGAGCGCGTCGTCGCCGGCACGGTCCAGCTGCTCGGCCCATCGCGCGACGCCCCGAATCTGGGGGGCGAGCGCGTTCACTACGCCGACATCGTCGCGACGCTGCAGAAGTCGGGCACGCTCTACTGCACGACGTTCGTCGAGTCGCTGCGGCGGCAAGTCGGCGCGGAGCTCGCCGAGCACGGCGGCGACGCCGCCGACTCGCCGCGCAGCGACGGCGGCCTCGAGCTGATGGACGAGTCGCGCGTCGAGGTCGACATCGAGATCTCGCGCGCGATGCAGGTGATCGACAGCACCGCGGAGTGGGAGCTGCGCGAGCTGCAGACGTTCACCTCGACCCTGGTCGGCCTCGGCCACGTCAGCGCCGAGTCGAACCCGTTCCGGCCGCTCGTCTATGCGACTGCGCTCTGGGACGCTGCCTGCGCAGTCGCCGCGTCGCAGCTGCAGCGCGCGATCGTCCTGCGGACGTCGGCGGGAGTCGCCGCAGGGCTGCTCAAGAACGCCTGGGCGGCGGCGACGTCGCGGCTCGAGGCGCAAGGCGTCGAGCCCGGCGTCTATCGCACGGTCGTGCTGCCGTCGTCGGCGTCGGCGGCGTTCGGACGGCCGACCATCGAGCCGAGTCGCCAGGGCCCGCTCAGCAGCCTGCTCGGCACGCTGCCGCAGGGCGCCGGGGTCGAAACTCGCGATTCGCGCGGAGCGGCGCTGGCGTCGGCTGCCGGAGCGCTCGGCACGGTGCGAAGCGACGGCGCCGCGGCCCGCCGCACCCCGACGCTCGAGTCGGCGCTGCTTCGCCTCGACGAGCTGCTGCGCCAGCCGGCGTTCGAGACGTCGCGCCCGGGATGGCCCGCCGGCGACAGCATCGCGCAGTACCGCGCCCAGCTGGTCGCCAGCGCGAGCGAGCCGATCGATCGCCAGATCATCGAGCTCGTCACTCGCCTGTTCGAGTCGCTGCTCGCCGACTCGCAGCTGCCGGCGCCGTTTCGCGCCGTCGTCGCGCGCATGCAGGTCGCGGGATTGCGCGTCTGCCTCGCCGAGCCGGCGACCCTCGACTCGTACGACCACGCGCTCTGGCGGCTGCTCGATCGCATCGGCCACACCAGCCTCGGCTACTCGCGCGTCGAGGACCCCCGGCTGTCGGCGTTCGCGACGTTCGCGGCCGCGGTGGCCGAGGAGATGGCAGGTGCGTCGAGCCCCGATTCGCCGCTGTTCCGTCGCGGCCTCAATCGCGTCGAGGCGTTCCTCGCCGAGCAACTGCAGGAGCAGCTGCGCGCCGCGCACGCCGCCGTCGTCGCGCTCGAGCTTGCGGAGCGCGGCGAGGTGCTGCAGCAGCATCTCACCCAACGTCTCGTCGAGCAGATGGCGGCGATGCACGCGTCGCCGACGATCCGCCGCTTCGTCACCAGCGCGTGGGCGCGCGTGATCGCCAAGCAGATGCTCGACCACGGCGAGCAGTCCGAGCAGACGCTCGGCGCGCTGAAGACCGTCGACGACCTGCTCTGGAGCGTCAAGATCCCCGACCATCCGCAGAGCCGGCAACGCCTGATCGCGCTCCTGCCGGGCTTGCTGCAGCGCATCCGCGGCGGGATGGAGGCGATCGCGCTGCCCGCGGTCGAGCAGCAGAGCGTGCTCAACGAGCTGATGACGATCCACACCGAAGCGCTTCGGCCGGGCGCGCGCGCCGCGAGCGGTGCCGCTGCGCTCAGCCCCGAGGAGATCGTGCGCAAGATGCGCGAGGAGGTCGTCGCCGACGCGCCGCCGCGCAGCTTCAGCGATTCGGTGATCGACCTCTCGTCGATGGAGACCGTCCCGGCAGAGCATCTGCCGAGCGGCAGCGACCGTGCCGAGGACGACCCCGCGCATCGCATCGAGGCGCTGCGGGTCGGCGACCGCCAGCGCATCTTCCTGCAGGGCCGCTGGAGCCGCGTCCAGCTGCTCTGGCGCAGCGACCGCGGCCTCTTCTATCTGTTCGCGGGCGAATCGGCGACGCACACGCACTCGATCACGGGGCGCGCGCTCGAGCGGCTCGCGTCCGCCGGTCTGGTGCAGCCGATCGAGGCCAAGCCGATCGTGCAGCGCGCGGTCGATCGGATGATGCGCGACGTCGCGACGCGCGCCTGAGCGTCAGTCGCCGAGCTCGCGCTCGATCTCGGCGATGACGAGCGCCGGCCGCTCGTGCACGATCCAGTGCGTCGCGCCCGGAACGCGGACGACGCGCAGCCGCGGCACGAACTCCTCGAGGCCGTCGAGGAGCGCGACCGGCAGCGCGATGTCGTCCTCGGCCCAGACGACGAGCGTCGGTGCATGCGACGTCACCGCCGAAGCCGGCAGCTCGATCCGCAGCACCGCGTCGTCGTCGCCGAGCGGCGGCCGCAGCGGCGAGGCGCGGTAGTAGTTGCAGCCGCCGCGAAGACCGAGGCGCCAGACCTCGCGGTAGCGCTCGCGCATCGCTTCGGTCATCCAGCCGCCGCCGACGCGCCCCGGATCGGCGGCTCCCATGTTGGTGAAGAACGGCCAGAGGCGCGCAAAGTCGTTCGCGCTCAGCAGCGCTTCCGCGTCGGGACGGCAGAGAAAGTTCATGTACGCGCTCGCCGCCTGCTGCTTCGGGTTGTGGCGCAGCTCGCGCAGGAACGTCGCCGGGTGCGGCGAGTTGACGATGACGAGGCGGCCGATCGCCTCCGGCCGCTGCGCCGCGAGCCCCCACGCCAGCGCCCCGCCCCAGTCGTGCGCGACGAGCGCCGCGAGCTCGCCGCCGAGCGCGTCGATGAGCGACGAGATGTCGCCGACCAGGTGCTTGGCGCGATACGCCTCGACGTCGGCCGGCGACGACGAGCGCTCGTAGCCGCGCAGATTCGGCGCCACGCATCGATAGCGGCTCGAGAAATGCTCGAGCAGATCGTCCCAGACGAACGCCGCCTCGGGAAAGCCGTGCAGGAACACGAGCACCGGATCGCCGCTCGACCCGGCGCCCCGGCAGCTCAGCTCGATGCCGTTGCCGAGTGTGATCGTGAAGGTCTCGATCATTGCGCTTTCTCCTCGTGCGCCCAGTCGTAG
>JASLGD010000228.1 GCA_030150305.1 Caldimonas sp.
TGAGCTCGTCGCCGCGAGCTACCGCAGCGCGTTCCTGCGCACACAGGGCGTCGCGCTCGCGACCGCGCGCGCCGGCAACGTCATCGGCGGCGGCGACTGGTCCGAGGATCGGCTCATTCCCGACGCCGTGCGCGCGTGGACGAGCGGCGCGGAGCTTCGCATCCGTCGCGCCGACGCGATCCGGCCGTGGCAGCACGTCCTCGATCCGCTCGCCGGCTACCTGCGGCTCGTCGAAGTGCTGTGGCGCGATCCTGCGCTCGCCGGCGCGTACAACTTCGGCCCGCGCACCGACGAGGTCGCGACGGTCGGCGACGTCGTCCGCATCGCGCGCGCCGCGTACGGCAGCGGCGAGTGGCGCGACGAGACCGATCCGGCGGCGCCGCACGAAGCCGGCCGCCTCGCGCTCGAGGTCGCGCGCGCTCGCGAAGTGCTCGGCGTCGCGGCGCGCTGGCCGCTCGCCGAAGCGATCGGCCGGACGATGCGCTGGTACCGTCGCCAGCACGACGGCGAGGCGGCAGCGACGCTGTGTGCCGACGACATCGACGCGTACGAGCGCGACCTCGCCGGCGCGCCTGCTTCCGGGCACGGCGCGTCATGAGTCGGCGCCTCGTCGTCGAAGAGACGCCGTTGCCGGGGCTGAAGCGCGTCCGCCGGCTGCCGCTCGGCGACGCGCGCGGCTTTCTCGTCCGCCTGTTCTGCGCCGACGAGCTGCACGACGCCGGCTGGCGCGCGCCGGTTGCGCAGGTCAACCAGACGCGAACGCGCGAGCGCGGCAGCGTCCGCGGCCTGCACTACCAGCGCCCGCCGCACGCCGAGATGAAGCTCGTCCACTGCCTGCGCGGCGAGGTGTTCGACGTCGCGGTCGACCTTCGCCGCGGCTCGCCGACGTTTCTCCGCTGGCACGCCGAGCGGCTGAGCGAAGAGAACGGCGTCGCGCTGCTGATCCCGCAAGGCTTCGCGCACGGACTGCAGACGCTCGCCGCCGACGTCGACATGCTCTATTGCCACTCGGCCGCGTACGTGCCGAGCGCCGAAGCGGGACTGCATCCGCGCGATCCGCGCCTCGCGATCGACTGGCCGCTCGCGATCGCCGCGCTGTCGCCGCGCGACGACGCGCACGCCTTCGTCGACGCCGGATTCGAGGGAGTCGCCGCGTGAGGTGCCGCCATTGCGCCGCCGAGCTCGAGCGCGTCTGCCTCGACCTCGGCAGCGCGCCGCCGTCGAACGCGTACCTCACGGCCGAGGCGCTGCGCGCGCCCGAGGTCTGGTATCCGCTCAGGCTCCTCGTCTGCGAGCGCTGCTGGCTCGTCCAGACCGAGGACCACGCCGGCCGCGACGAGCTGTTCTCGGCCGACTACGCCTACTTCAGCTCGTTCTCGACCTCGTGGCTCGCGCACGCTCGGGCGTACGTCGCCGCGATGCGCGAGCGCTTCGCGTTGACGCCGGCGAGCCTCGTCTGCGAGGTCGCCGCCAACGACGGCTACCTGCTGCGCTGGGTGCGCGACGCGGGCATCCCGTGCTTCGGCATCGAGCCGACCGCGAGCACCGCGCGCGCGGCGCGCGCGCTCGGGCTCGAGATCGTCGAGCGCTTCTTCGGCGTCGGCCTCGCGACCGAGCTCGCCGCTGCCGGGCGCCGGGTCGACCTCGTCGCCGCCAACAACGTGCTGGCGCACGTTCCCGACATCAACGACTTCGTGCGCGGCTTCGCGATCCTGCTGAAGGACGACGGCGTCGCGACGTTCGAGTTCCCGCACCTGCTGCGATTGCTGCGCGAGAACCAGTTCGACACCGTCTACCACGAGCACTACTCGTATCTCTCGCTCGGCACGGTCGATCGCGTGTTCGCGGCGAACGGGCTCGCGGTGTTCGATGTCGAGGAGCTGCCGACGCACGGCGGCAGCCTGCGCGTGTTCGCGCAGCGCAGCGTTGGCGGCCGGCGGGCGACGGGCGAAGCGGTTGGGCGCGTCCTCGCCGACGAAGCGGCGGCGGGCCTGGCGAGCGCCGCCGGGTACGAGGGCTTCCAGGCGCGCGTCGACAAGCTGAAGGACGACTTCGTCGCGTTCCTCATCGAAGCGCGCCGCAGCGGGCGAACGGTCGCCGCGTACGGCGCCGCGGCCAAGGGCAACACGCTGATGAACTACGCCGGCGTGCGGCCCGACCACGTCGCGTTCGTCGTCGACCGCAATCCCGCCAAGCAGGGCCGCTTCATGCCGGGCAGCCGCATCCCGATCGTCGGCGAGGCGCGGCTGCGCGAAGCTCGCCCCGACGACGTCGTGCTGCTGCCGTGGAACCTGCGCGACGAGCTCGTCGCGCAGCTCGACTACGTGCGTGCGTGGGGCGGCCGCTTCGTCACCGCGGTGCCCGAGCTCAGGTGCACGCCGTGAAGGTCGCGGTCAGCGGCGCGACCGGATTCGTCGGCCGCCACGTCGTCGCCGCGCTCGAGCGCGCCGGCGCCGAGCCGACGCTCTGGCTCTCGCCGGCGAGCCAGTTGCCCGAGGCGTCGCGCCGGCACCGCGTCGCGCGCATCTACGTGCACGCGCCGGCGCGCGACGCGTTCGCGCAGCTCGGCGCGCCCGACGCGCTGATCCACCTCGCGTGGCAAGGCCTGCCGAACTACGGCTCGCTGCACCACTTCGAGCGCGAGGCGCCCGCGCACTACGCGGCGCTGAAGGCGCTCGTCGAGCAGGGCCTCGGCACGCTCGTCGTCGCCGGCACGTGCTTCGAATACGGAATGCAGTCGGGGCCGCTCGACGAAGCCAGGCCGGCGCTGCCGGCGAACGCGTACGCGCTCGCCAAGGACACGCTGCGCCGCGAGCTCGAGCAGCTGCAGCGCGAGCGCGCGTTCGCGCTGACGTGGGCGCGCCTCTTCTACCTGTACGGCGACGGCCAGGCCCCGACGGCGCTCTGGCCGCAGCTGCGCCGCGCCGCCGAGGCGGGCGCGGCGACGTTCGCGATGTCGGGCGGCGAGCAGCTGCGCGACTACCTGCCGGTCGAGCAAGCCGCAGCGCACCTCGTCGCGCTCGCGCTGCAGCGGCGCGGCCACGGCCTCGTCAACGTCTGCTCGGGCCAGCCCGTCTCGGTGCGCTCGCTCGTCGAGCGCTGGATCGCCGAGCACGGCTGGTCGATCCGCCCCGACCTCGGCCGCTATCCGTACCCGGCGCACGAGCCGATGGCGTTCTGGGGCGACGCGACGAAGCTGCGCCGCTGCCTCGCAGGCGAAGCGTCGCCCGCTGCCTATGATCGCGAGCAGAAGGAGGAGCGATGACCCCATTCGAACGCGAGGTCGCCGAGCGGCTCGAAGCGAACGGCAGCAACGCGCCGCTGCAGGCCGCCGCGCACGAGTTCCTCGCCGCGACGGTCGAGCCGAAGTACTCGTACAACTTCTCGTGGCTCGGCCGCCCGATCATCCAGTATCCGCAGGACATCGTCGCGATGCAGGAGCTGCTCTGGTCGGTGCAGCCCGACCTCGTCGTCGAGACCGGCATCGCGCACGGCGGCTCGCTCATCTTCTCGGCGTCGATGCTCGAGCTGAACGCGGCGTGCGGCGGCCCCGCCGACGCGCGCGTCGTCGGCGTCGACATCGACATCCGCGCGCACAACCGCACCGCGATCGAGGCGCACCCGATGGCGCGCCGGATCACGATGCTCGAGGGATCGAGCGTCGCGCCCGAGATCGTCGCCCGGGTCCGCGCGCTCGCCGCGGGCAGGAAGGCCGTGCTCGTCTGCCTCGACAGCAACCACACGCATGCCCACGTCCTCGCCGAGCTCGAGGCGTACGCGCCGCTGACGACGCCGGGCAGCTATTGCGTCGTCTTCGACACCCTCGTCGAGGACATGCCGAAGTCGTTCTACCCCGATCGGCCCTGGGGTCCGGGCGACAACCCGAAGACCGCGGTGCGCGAGTTCCTGGCGAGCCATCCCGAGTTCGAGTCCGATCGCTCGATCGACCACAAGCTGCTCGTCAGCGTCGCGCCCGAGGGCTACCTGAGGCGCCTGCGTTGACGGCGCGGGACGACGGGCTGGTCTACGCCTGCCTGACGCACGTTCCGCTCGCGATCGACCTGCCGCCGTGGGTGCTGCCGATCCTGCTCGGCGCCGAGCAGCGCGACGGCGCGCTCAACCTGCGCGACCTCGCGCCCGAATGGGAGCGCCACCACCCGAAGCTCGGCTCGACGGCAGGAACCTTCGCGCTGCTGAACCTGGTGCGCGCTCGATTTCCTTCGGCGACGCGGATCGGCATCTGCCAGTACCGCAAGTTCGTCTCGCCGCGGCGCATCAGCAGCGTGCGCGACGCGCGCTACCGCGTCATGGACGTCGTGCCGAGGGAGATGATTCGCGGCGAGCGCTTCGCCGACGCGCTCTGGCCCGGCGACCGGAGCTTTCTCGTCAGCGCGCCGCGCCGCTTCACGCGCGTCTTCTGGCATCGCCGCGGCTACCTCAAGGAGTACGCGCGCGACCACTGCGTCGAGGACCTGCTGCGCTTCGTCGCCGAGGCGACCGAGCTCGGCGTGCTCGGCCGGCGCGAGGTCGAGGCGTTCCTGCGCGAGGACGTGTTCATTCCCGGCGGCGCCGAGCTCGGCGTCTATCCCGCCGCGTTCTGGCTCGAGACGACAGAGCAGATCGAGCGCGTCGTCCGTGCCTGCGTCGCCAGGCATGCGACCGTGCGCGACGCGTACCAGGCGCGCCTGTGGTCGTTCTGCGCCGAGCGGCTCGGCAGCTGGCTGCTGCTGAAGCGATTTCGAAGCGAGGTCGGTGGCGGCGCGAGCGGCCTCGGCGAGTGGCTCGGCCGCCGCCGCTGGAGCGCGCGCCATTGCGGGCAGCTCAACCTCGTCGTCGACGACGACCACGCCGGCTACCGAGGGGGCGTGTGAGGTGAACGCCGCGTCGTCCTCGCCGCGGCTGGCGTACGGATGCGTGACGCACGTCGCGTTGCCGGTCGAGTTCCCCGCGTTCGTCGAGCCGATCCGCGTCGGCGCAGCGCAGGCCGACGGTGCGCTCAACCTGCGCGAGCTCGCGCCCGAATGGGAGCCGCACCACCCGATCCTCGGCGGCCTCGCGGGCACCTTCGCGATGAAGAACCACGTCCTCGCGAACCACGCCGATGCCGAGCGCGTCGGCGTCTGCCAATACCGCAAGTTCGTGTCGACGCGCCGCCTCAGCCGCGCCGTCGCGCCGAGCTACACGTCGATGGACGTGGTCGATGCGCGCAGCCTGTCGCAGGCGATCCTCGCCGACGCGATGCTGCCCGATGCCGACTGGCTCCTGCCGCCGCCGCTGCTGCTGTCGAACCGGCGCAAGCGCATGGACATCCTCGAGCAGTATGGCCGCGCGCACCAGCCGCAGGACCTGCTTCGCTTCGTCGCCGAAGCGGTCGAGCAGCAGCTTCTCGACAAGGCCGAGGTGCCGAGCTTGCTCGGCGAGGAGCTGCTGCTGCCCGGCGGGATCGAGCTCGGCGTGTTCCCCGCCGAGTTCTGGATTCGCACCGTCGGCGCGATCGAGAGCGTCGTTCGCGCCTGCGTTCGGCGCTACGACGTCGTCCGCGAAGGCTACGACGCACGTGCGTGGGCGTTCTGCAGCGAGCGGCTGGGCAGCTACCTCGTGCTTCGTCACGTGCGCACGCTGAGCGAGCGCAGGGTGCGGCTGCTGCCGTGGCGCAGCACGGTCCCCGCGGCCGGGCCGCGCGGCCTCTTCGGCCGTCTCAACCTCATCACGCAAGGCGGCGCCGACTACGTCATCGGCGGTTGAGCAAGACCTCGCCGATGTTCTCGCGCCAGGGGAGCGGCGACAATCGCGCCATGCCTGCCGACCGCGGTCGCGACCCCGCCTCCGCCGCGCGGAAGCGCGGATCCGGACCGTCCGAAGATGTCCGTCGCCGAGCATCGCGTTGAGCCGGCGCATCGCGCCTGCGTCATCCTGCTGGGCTACAACCAGGAGCAGACGATCGCGTCGGCGATCGCGTCGGTCCTCGCGCAGCGTTGCGAGCCGATCGAGATCGTGCTGTCGGACGACGCGTCGAGCGACGGCACCTTCGCGCTGATGGAGGCCGCCGCCGAGCGCTACCGCGGGCCGCACAGCGTGCGTGCGCGCCGCAACGCGGCCAATCTCGGAATCGGCAGGCACTACAACGAGCTCCTGCAGGCGACGCGTGCGCCGTTCCTGGTCACCGCAGCGGGCGACGACCTCTCGACGCCTGACCGCGTCGCTCGCCTGTTGCAGGCCTGGGACGGCAGCGGCGGCCGCGCCGATCTGATCGCGAGCCACCTGGTCGACCTCGACCACGACGGTCGGCTGCACGGCGTGATCCGGGTCGACGACCTGGCGGCGTATCGCGGCGTCGACGACTGGGTGCGCCGGCGGCCCTACATCGTCGGTGCCGGCCACGCGTTCACGCGCCGGATGATGGAGCGCTTCGGGCCGCTGGCGGCTCCGATCGCCTACGAAGATCAGGTCATGGTGTTTCGCGCGATCGTCGCGGGCGGCGCGATCACGGTCGATGCGCCGCTGGTGCACTACCGGCGCGGCGGCACGTCGCGCCGGCCGCGCTTCGACGGCGCTGCCGAGATGCGCCGCTGGAACCTGCGCCAGCGCGATCGCGAGATCGCCGAGATCATGCAGTTGCTCCGCGACGCCGAGGTCGCCGGCTGCCGAGCCCAGGTCGAGGCCGTGCTGCGCGAGCCGCTCGCCCGCGCCACCTATCTGCGCCAGCTCGGGCTGGCCGATTCACGTCAATCGATCAAACGGGTCTATCACGACGCCGACCGCTCGTTGCCGTGGCTGTGGCGCTTCAGGAAGATGCTGCACGCGCGCTTTCCGAATGCGACGTACAACGTCAAGTGCGGGCTGGCCGTCTGTCTGCGACGTCGCGTCTGAAGGTCGCGTCCGAAGGTCGCGCGCGGCGGCCGCGCTCACAGATACGGCGCCGGCGACCATCGTCCGTCGCTGCGCAACATGTGCAACGCGAAGCCCGCCTTCGCCATCTCGCTGCTCAGCCACGACCTGGCCGCCTTCCTGCGTTGCGCCTTGAAGCGCTTGCGCGCGAGCCAGCCCATGCCGACGCGGGCGTAGAAGTAGTCGCGGTCGCCGAGGTCCTTCTGCCCGGTCTCGAGCTTGATCGCCTTCTGCGTGATCGAGCCGAAGTGGTGGAGCAGCGCGTCGCCGACGGTGCCGACCGGAACCCCGTTGCGAAGGCAGCGGACGAGAAACTCGACGTCCTCGCGGCCGCCGAGGCGGCGGTCGGTGTCGGGAAAGCCGATCTTCTCGAACACCGTGCGGCGCACTGCGAAACAGACGCCGTGGAACCAGCCGCGCCGCAGCGTCCCCTGCATCGCCTGCACGAACGCGGCACTGTGCGCTGCGAAGTCGTAGTCGAGCGGCCCTTCGGCGAGCGCCGGGCTCACCACGTCGAGGCGGTGCCGCTCGGCGGCGTCGAGCATCGCGTCGATCGCGCCGTCGCTGACGAGGACGTCGTTGTTGAGGAGCACGACCCAGTCGCTTTGCGCGAGCAGCGACCCTTGCGTCCACGCGCCGCCGCAGCCGAGGTTGACGGCGTTGCGCACGGAGGGGATCTCGGGGTGCGCAGCGAGCCATTCGGGCGTGTCGTCGCTGCTGCCGTTGTCGATGATCAGGATCGCCTCGGCAGGCGTGCCGTGCGCGAGCAGGCTGTGGACGCACTGCTCGGTGTAGAGCAGCTGGTCGAGCACGGGAATGACGACCTGGTAGCGCATCTCCGCGATCAGGCCTTCTGCCGCGGCACGCGGCCCATCAGGTAGAACTCGTCGTTCGGCCGCATCGACGTCGCGTTCGCCATCCGGTTGGAGAGGCCGAAGAGGGCGGTGATCGCGGCGATGTCCCAGGCGTCCTCGTCGCTGAAGCCGTGCGTGCGCAGCGCCGCGTAGTCGGCGTCGTCGACGGCGCGCGAGTCGAGGCAGACCTTCATCGCGAAGTCGAGCATCGCGCGCTGGCGGGGCGTGATGTCGGCCTTGCGGTGGTTCACCGCCACCTGGTCGGCAACGAGCGGGTTCTTCTCGTAGATGCGCAGCAGCGCGCCGTGCGCGACGACGCAGTAGAGGCAGTCGTTGGCGCCGCTCGTCGCGACGACGATCATCTCCTTGTCGCCCTTGCTGAGCCCCGATGTCTTCAGCATCAGCGCGTCGTGGTAGGCGAAGAACGCGCGGAACTCGTCGGGGCGATGGGCGAGGGCGAGGAACACGTTCGGGACGAAGCCCGACTTCTCCTGCACCTCGACGATGCGGGCGCGGACGTCGTCGGGCAGGCTCTCGATCGCGGGGACGGGAAAGCGACTGATCGGGCGATCGTTCATGGCAAGGCTCCGCGAAGGAATGGCGCTTCGGCGTTCAGCCGCGAAACTGCAGCGAGTGCAGATGCGCGTAGAGGCCGCCGGCGGCGAGCAGCTCGGCGTGGCTGCCCGACTCGACGATGCGGCCGGCGTCGATGACGACGATGCGGTCGGCGCGCTCGATCGTCGACAGCCGGTGCGCGATGACGATGCTCGTGCGGCCCTTCATCAGGCGGCCGAGCGCCTGCTGCACGAGCCGCTCGGACTCCGAGTCGAGCGCCGACGTCGCCTCGTCGAGGATCAGGATCGGCGCGTCCTTGAAGATCGCGCGCGCGATCGCGAGGCGCTGGCGCTGGCCGCCCGAGAACTCGCTCGCGTTGTGGCCGACGACGGTGTCGAGCCCGTTCGGCAGCGACTCGGCGAAGTCGAGCAGGTTGGCGCCGGCGAGCGCCGCGCGGATCCGCTCGCGGTCGTCGCTGCCGGCACCGAGCGAGACGTTCGCGGCGACGGTGTCGTTGAAGAGGACGACGTCCTGGCTGACCATCGCGAACTGGCGTCGCAGCGCCTTGACGCTCCACTCGGCGAGCGGCTGGCCGTCGAGCAGCAGCGTGCCGGCGTTCGGCTCGAGGAAGCGCGGCAGCAGGTTGACGAGCGTCGTCTTGCCGCTTCCCGACGGACCGACGAGCGCGACCGTCTCGCCGGCGCGCACCTCGAGGTCGACGCGGTCGAGCGCCGGCGGCTGGCCGGCGCGGTACGCGAGCGTCACGCCGTGCAGCTCGACGTGGCCGTCGCTCCGGCCCGGGTCGAAGCTGCCGCCGCGCTCGGGCAGCCAGGTGTCGATCAGGGCGACGCCGCGGTCGAGCGCGGCGAGCCCGCGCGTGACCGGGCCGGCGAGCTCGGAGAGGTGCTTGAGCGGCGGCACGAGCTGCAGCATCGCGACGATGAACGCGACGAAGCCGCCGACCGAGTTCGCGCCCTGGCCGCTCTGCCAGAGCGCGGCGACGATCACGGCGGCGAGCGCGAGCGACGCGATCACCTGCGTGATCGGCGTCATGATCGACGCCGCGACGATCGACTTCGTCGACAGCCGCCGCAGCTCGTTGCTCGCGCGCTCGAAGCGCTCGGCCTGCGAAGGCTCCGCTGCGTGCAGGCGGACGCTGCGCCAGGCGAGCACGTTCTCCTCGACGACGTAGGCGAGCTGGTCGACCGACTGTTGCCCCTGGACCGTCAGCCGATGCAATCGCTTGCTGAACTTGCGCATGACGTACGCGACCGCCGGCAGCAGGATCGCGACGAAGAGCGTCAGCTGCCAGTTGAGCCAGACCAGATAGCCGATCAGCGCGACGAAGCGCAGCGTGTCGCCGACCAGGCTCTGCAGCGAGTAGACGAGCTGGTTGGCGCCGTTCTGGACCTCGAACGTGAGCGTGTTGACGAGGTTGCTCGCGGTGTTGCGGGTGAAGAGCGCCGGCGCGGCGTCGAGGACGCGCTGGAACATCGAGCGGCGCATCGTCTGCGTGCCGCGGTTGGCCGCCCACGCGAGGCCGTACTGCGACATGAAGCCGGCGAAGCCGCGAATGAAGGTGATGCCGACGACTGCGATCGGCACCGCCCAGAGCGGAATGGCGCTTTGCTTGACGCCGTCGTCGAGCAGGATCTTGAGCAGCGCCGGGATCGCCGGCTCGGTCGCGGCGGCGATGACGGCGCCGACGAAGGCGAGGACGAAGCCGCGCCGGCAGTCGGCGAAGAACGGCGCGATCCGGCGCAGCCGCTCGCCGAGCTTGCGCCGCGCGACGGCGTCGGCGAGGCTCGCGGTCTCGTCGACGGGCGGCGGCGGCGCGGCGGGAGCGCTGCTTGCCCCGTTGTTGTCAGCGACGAGCGGCGCTGCCGCGTTGTCATCCACGTCGGGCCGCGGCGGCAAGTCGATCCCGGCCGGCGTCGTCACGCAGGGAACTCCGGCTGCGTCGGCGGACTCTGCATGAACATCAGCTTCACATATTTGTAGTAGGCATACTCCGCGTTGTAGATCGCCAGCATCAATCCGTGCCGACCATCGAGGAACCCGAGCTTCAGCAGATACGTGCGCACGAACGCGAACAGCCCGTGCGCGATCGCCTTCGGCAGGCTCGCGGTGCGGCCGCGCGTGTGCATGTCGCGCGCGCTGCCGGTCGAGTAGCGGTCGAGCTTCTCGAGGACGTCGTGGACGTCCGGGTAGCTGAGATGGAACAGGCTCTCGTTCAGCTCGCCGACGCTGCCGTCGACCGTCATGTGCGCGTGCAGGAAGTCGCTCGTGAAGCCCGAGCGCGCGCGGCGGCCGAGGCGCAGCGTGTAGTCGGGTCGCCAGCCGCCGTGGCGCATGACGCGGCCGCAGAACTCCGACCAGCGCGGGATGCGATAGCCGTCGTGCCTGCCGCTCGCGATCGCCGCGCGCACCTCCTTCTGCAGCGCCGGCGGGATGCGCTCGTCGGCGTCGAGCGAGAGCACCCAGTCGGCGGTCGCGAGCGAAAAGCCGCGCGCGACCTGCGGGCCGTAGCCCGGCCAGTCGGTGACGACGACGCGCGCTCCCGCTGCTTCGGCGATCTCGGCCGTGCCGTCGCTGCTGCCCGAGTCGAGCACGAGCACCTCGTCGGCGAACTTCGCGCTCGCGATGCACTCGCCGATGCGTGCGGCTTCGTTCTTCGCGACGATGACCACGGCAAGCGAATCGGGTTGGCGCATGTCGCGGCGACTGGCGGTGGACCGGCGACGCCGGCAACGAGATGACGCGGATGGCGTTGGAGTCGAGCCCATTGTCCCAGATTCGTTTTTCGCGCCGCAGCGCGTGCGGCTCGCTGCTCGCGCTCGCCGCATGGCCGGCGGCGGCGCAGTTTCGCGTCGAGATCTCGGGCGTCGGCGGCACGCAGCTGCCGATCGCGGTCGTGCGCTTTCGCGACGAGGACAAGACCAACCAGTCGCCGTCGGCGATCATCCGCGCCGACCTCGAGCGCAGCGGCGCGTTTCGCATCGTCGATACGGGCACGACGAGCTTCGACGAGACGAGCCGTCCCGACATGGCGCAGTGGCGCGGCCGCGCCGCCGACGCGCTCGTCGGCGGCTCGGTGACGCGCCTCGCCGACGGCCGCTACGACATCCGCTTCAAGCTCTGGGACGTCGTCAAGGGCAGCGAGCTCGGCGGCCAGAGCAACGCCGTCGAGGCGCCGGAGCTCCGCCTCGCCGCGCACCGCATCGCCGACTTCATCTACGAGAAGCTCACCGGCGAGAAGGGCATCTTCTCGACCCGCATCGCCTACGTCACCAGGAGCGGTCCGCGCTACACGCTGCGCGTCGCCGACGCCGACGGCGAGAACGGCCAGGTCGCGCTCAACAGCGGCCAGCCGATCATCTCGCCGGCCTGGTCGCCGAACGGCAAGGAGCTCGCGTACGTCTCGTTCGAGCGGCAGAAGGCGGTCGTCTTCGTCCACACGGTGGCGACCGGCGAGCGGCGCGCGATCGCCGACTTCCGCGGCTCGAACAGCGCGCCGGCGTGGGCGCCCGACGGCGAGCGGCTCGTGGTCACGCTCTCGCGCGACGGCGGCTCGCAGCTGTATTCGATCGGCAAGAACGGCGGCGATCCGCGCCGCCTGGCGACGAGCCCGGCGATCGACACCGAGGCCGAGTACAGCGCCGACGGCCGCTATCTCTACTTCACGAGCGATCGCGGCGGCGCGCCGCAGATCTACCGGATGCCCGCTGGCGGCGGCAGCGCCGAGCGCGTCACCTTCAGCGGCGGCTACAACATCAGCCCGGCCGTGAGCCCCGACGGCAAGACGCTCGCGTACATCACGCGCTCCGGCAACGCGTTCCGTCTCGTCGTCCTCGACCTCGCGACTCCGGGCGCGCAACCGCAGCCGATCACCGACACCAGCGACGACGAGCACCCGAGCTTCGCGCCAAATGGCAGACTTCTCATCTACGCGACGCGCGCCAACGGGCGCAGCGTGTTGATGACGACCACCCTCGATGGGAAAATCAAGGCTCGCCTGCCATCGCAGACGGCCGATCTCCGCGAGCCGGTCTGGGGTCCTTTCGGGCGCTGAGCCCCGTGTCGCGGCGCATCCCTCTGCAGCAAAGGAGAACCACCATGAAGAGCTTCCATCGTTTCCTGCTGTCCGCCATCGCGGCTGCGTCGCTCGCAGCGTGCTCGAGCGTGCCGCTCGACAGCCAGGCACCGGTCGAGTCGCGCACCGGCACGGCCTCGGGCACCGGCGGTGCCGGCGGCGGTGCGTCGTCGTCGCAGACGCGCGTCGCCCCGGTCGACGTCACCGGCACGACCAACGTCAATTACACCAACCTGCCGAAGGTCGTGTACTTCGACTTCGACAGCTACGTCGTCAAGGACGAGTACCGGCCGGTGATCGAGGTCAACGCGAAGGCGCTGACGAGCAACCGCAAGATGCACATGGCCGTCGAGGGCCACACCGACGACCGCGGCAGCAGCGAATACAACCTCGCGCTCGGCCAGCGGCGTGCAGAGGCCGTCGTCAAGTCGCTGACGCTGCTCGGCGCCGACCCGACGCAGCTCGAGGCGGTGAGCTTCGGCAAGGAACGGCCGGCGGTGCAGGGCGAGAACGAAGAGGCGTGGGCGAAGAACCGCCGCGCCGAGCTGGCGAGCCGTTGACGATGGCCGGCACCGTCCGCGTCCGCGCGCTCGCGTCCGTCGCGCTCGCTGCGCTCGTCGTCGCCGCGGCGCCGGCGCGCGCCGGCCTGTTCGACGACGACGAGGCGCGCCGCGCGATCCTCGACATCCGCAAGCAGATCGAGCAAGGCAGGGACGAGCGAGCGCGCCAGGGCGAGCAGATCACGGCGCTCTCGGCGCAGGTCGAGCAGCTCAAGCGCAGCATCTTCGAGCTGAACGGCAACATCGAGGCGCAGCGCGCCGACAACGCCAAGGTCCGCGGCCAGATGGAAGAGCTCGCGCGCGTCGTCGCAGAGCTGCAGAGGAAGCAGCTCGACCTGCAGCAGGGCGTCGACGAGCGCATCCGCAAGGTCGAGCCGCAGAAGGTCACCGTCGACGACAAGGAGTTCACCGTCGATCCCGACGAGAAGCGCACGTACGACGATTCGCTCGCCGGCTTCAAGCGCGGCGAGTTCGATCGCGCGGCGACCGGCTTCTCGGGGCTGCTGAAGCGCTTTCCGAACACCGGCTATCGCCAGTCGGCGCTGTTCTGGCTCGGCAACGCGCAGTACGCGCAGCGCGCGTACAAGGACGCGATCGCGAGCTTCCGCACGCTCGTCTCGACCGCGCCCGACAGCCCGCGCGCGCCCGAGGCGCTGCTGGCGATCGCGAACTGCCAGGCCGAGCTCAAGGATCCGAAGGCGGCGCGGCGCACGATCGACGAGCTGCTCTCGAAGTACCCGAAGTCCGAGGCCGCGCAGGCCGGGCGCGAGCGGCTGGCGTCGCTCAAATGAGCCAGCGTTCGTCGTCCTGAACGCAGTGAAGGACCTCGTCCTCACGACCGGTCGAGATCCTTCGCTTCGCTCAGCATGACAAGCGTCGACGAAGACGCCGACCTCGAGCGCCGCTTCGGCGGGCTGCGGCGGCTGTACGGAGACGCCGCGTACGCGCGCATCCGCGCTGCCCACGTCGCGGTGCTCGGCGTCGGCGGCGTCGGCTCGTGGACGGCGGAAGCGCTGGCGCGCAGCGGCGTCGCCGCGCTCACGCTCGTCGACCTCGACCACGTCTCCGAGTCGAACGTCAACCGCCAGGTGCAGGCGCTCGGCAGCACGCTCGGAATGGCCAAGGTCGAGGCGCTGCGGACGCGCATCGCCGACATCCATCCGGGATGCACTGTCGTCGGCGTCGAGGAGTTCGTCGACGCCGCGAACTGGCCGGGCCTCCTGCCGCGCGCTGCCGACGTCGTCGTCGACGCCTGCGACGACGTCCGCGCGAAGGCGATCGTCGCAGCGTGGGCGCGCGAGCGCGGCCACGCGCTCGTCTGCGTCGGCGCCGCGGGCGGCAAGCGCGCCGCCGAGCGCGTCGAGGTCGCCGATCTCGCCGACGCGACGCACGATCCGATGCTCGCCGCGCTGCGCCAGCGCCTGCGCAAGCTCCACGCCGCGCCGCGCAGCGGTGCATTCGGCGTGCGCTGCGTCTTCTCGCGCGAGCCGGTCGCCGCGCCGCTCGCCGACGACGCGTGCGCCGTCGACGGCAGCCTCAACTGCCACGGCTACGGCTCGAGCGTCGCCGTCACCGCGGCGTTCGGCATGGTCGCGGCGGCGCACGCGCTCGAGCTCGCCGCCTTTCCCGGGGCCCGGGCGGGCGGGCGCGCCGCCTTATAATCGTGGGCTCGGAGGGTTGTTAGCTCAGTTGGTAGAGCAGCGGACTTTTAATCCGTAGGTCGTGGGTTCGAGCCCCGCACAACCCACAGGCAACCTTCCGACGCAAGCAGGTTTCGGGCTCTTAGCTCAGTTGGTAGAGCAGCGGACTCTTAATCCGTAGGTCGAGTGTTCGAGTCACTCAGGGCCCACCAGGAAAAGCGACGGCCTGCAGTGGAAGCACTGTAGGCCGTCGTCGTCTGGAACGCACCGTCGTCGACGGCGGCGGCACCGCGTCACGGTCTGCGCGCGAACGGCGTCGCGCGGTGTGGCGAGATCGCGGCTGCAGCGGCGCTCGCTCGCCTCGCCCACGAGCTCGAGCGCGCCGGCGCGGAACTGCGCCGCACGCGTAGCATCGAAGCGAACCCAACTGCCTCGGAGGCTGCATGTCGCCCTACCTCGATGTCGTCGTCATTCCGGTTCCCCGCGCCAAGCTCGATCTCTACAAGCAGATGTCCGCCGAATGGGGCAAGGCGCACCTGCGCCACGGCGCGATGTACTACTCCGACGCGGTCGGCGACGACGTCCAGCCGGGCAAGCTGACGTCGTTCCCGCAGGCCCTGCAGCTCCAGGAAGGCGAGGTGGTCACGGTCTCGTGGGTCGTCTACAAGAGCAAGGAGGACCGCGATCGCGTCGCCGCGGCGGTGCGCGAGGATCCCGAGCTGAAGGCGCAGATGGACCCGACGAAGATGCCGTTCGACGGCAAGCGCATGTTCTGGGGCGGCTTCCAGACGATCGTCGGCCTCGCCCCCGGCCAGTGATCGCGTCCGGGCGCGCCTGACGCCGACGCGAGCGTCGCCGCAGCGCTGCGCAGGCACTGCTGCGCGATCGGCTCGCCGATGCGGGCGAGCCGAATGCCAACGACGCGCGAAAGACCCTCGCGATGCGTGCCGACCCTCCCGCCCAGCGCTACGACCTGTTCAGCCAGGTGTTGCACTGGCTCACCGCAATCGCGGTGACGATCGCGTTCATCCTCGGCCCGGGCGGCTTCGGCCGCCTGGTGCGCCAAGGCGTCGACCCGGCGACGCGCAGCGACATCGTCTGGCACGAATCGCTCGGCGTGCTCGTGCTGGTGCTGACGTTGACGCGGCTGGTCTGGGTCGCGCGGCGGCCGCAGCGTCCGCGCTTCGCGCTGCCGCTCTGGATGGACCGCAGCTCGCGAACCGTGCAGATCGCGCTCTGGTTCCTGCTGCTCGCGCTGCCGATCACGGCGCTGCTCTCGCTCGGCAGCGAGGGCCATCCGCTCACGGTGCTCGGCGGGCTTCGCATCGACCGCCTGCCGTTGATCGAGGCCTCGGGGGTCGGCAAGCTCGCCGACTGGGGCAACGTGCACGGCTGGCTCGGCGACGTGCTGATCTGGCTCGCCGGCTTCCACGCCGTCGCGGCGCTCTACCACCAGTTCGTGCTGAAGGACGGCGTGCTGCGCGCGATGTTGCCCGGGCCGCGGTCGGACGCGAATCGGGCAGCGGCCGCGGCGGAGAACGTCTGAGGCGCGCTGTCGCGTTGACCGGCCCGGTCGTTCGCGGCAGACTCCGCGCCACCCGTGAGAGCCTTCTTCGTCGGCATCGTCGTCCTCGCCGCGCTCGTCGCCGGCTACTTCGCGGTCGTGCTGCACTGGAGCTACTCGACCGGCGAGCGCGCCGGCTGGGTGCAGAAGTTCTCCAACAAGGGGTGGCTCTGCAAGACGTGGGAGGGCGAGCTCGCGCTCGTCTCGCTCCCGGGCACGTCGGTCGAGAAGTTCCAGTTCACGGTGCGCGACGACGGCGTCGCCGCGCAGATCAACAAGGTGATGGGCCAGCGCGTCAGCCTGCACTACGAGCAGAAGGTCGGCCTGCCGACGAGCTGCTTCGGCGAGACGCGCTACTACGTCACCGGCCTGACGCCGATGGCCGAGGTGCCGCTCGCTCCCGGCGTCGTCGTGCCGAGGCCGCCTGCCGCGGCCGAGCCGCGCGCCTCGGCCGCCTCCGGCTCCTGAGTCAGCGCGCCGCGAGCGCGCGGTGGAGCAGCATCCGCGCCTTGTCCCACTGGCGCTGCATCGTGCGCTCCGAGACGCCCTTCATGGTCGCGATCTCGGCGAGCGTGAAGCCGCAGAAGAACTTGAGGTCGACGACCTCGGCGAGCTCGGGCTCGAGCGTCGCCAGCTCGTCGAGCGCGTCGCCGATGTCCGCCAGCGCCTCGGGGTTGGCGACCTGTTCGGCGTGCTCGGTGTCGAGCGAGGTGATGACGAAGGCGCCGCCGCGCTTTTGCGCGTGGCGCGCGCGCACGCGATCGATCACCAGGCCGCGCATCGTGCGCGCCGCGTAGGCGAGGAAGCGCGCCGGATCGTCGAACGACAGCGCCTCGCGCTCGCGGATCTGCAGCCAGGCCTCGTGCACGAGCGTGCCGGTGCTGACGTAGTCGGCCGCGCCGCCGCGCCGCACCTCGCGCCGCGCCAAGCGACGCAGCTGCTCGTAGAGCGACGTGAACAGCCGCTCGGCGTCGTCGCCCGACGCAGGCAGGGGCGGCGGCTCGGCATCGACGCCGTTGGCGCTCGGCATGGGGACCCTCGCAATCGACGGGGCGCTCATCGTATCGGCTTCGTCGGCACCGGGCCATCGCAACGCCGTGCTGCGGCGTGCGGCGCTGCGGCGTGCGGCGTTCGGCGCCGCGGCCCTGCCGCGCTCCGGCAACGGGCGGTTGTCGGCTTTCGCGCGCGCATTCCGATCATCCGGACGACGAGCCATGTCGCGGCAGGCATCGACATGAGCGGACAATCCACGGCCGCGGTCACGGGGAGCACCATCGTGGCGGATCTGGACAGGCAACGCTGGCGGGCCGTCAGCGCCTTGCTCGACGAGCTGCTCGACGCCGACGTCGAAACGCGCCAGGCGCGCCTCGAAGCCGTGCGCCGCGACGACGCGGCGCTCGCCGACGAGGTCGAGACGCTGCTCGCGCACGACACGCAGGCGCGCACGCAGGGATTCCTCGACGGCTCGGCGCTCGCCGCCGGCGAGGGGCTCGAAGGCTGGACGCTCGGCGGCTACACGCTCGAGTCGAGCATCGGCCGCGGCGGCATGGGCAGCGTCTGGCTCGCCCACCGCAGCGACGGGCGCTACGAGGGCAAGGCGGCGGTCAAGCTGCTCAACCTCGCGCTGATGGGCCGCGACGGCGCGCGCCGCTTCCGGCGCGAGGGCAGCATCCTCGCCCGCCTCTCGCATCCGCACATCGCTCGCCTGCTCGACGCCGGCCTCGCGCCGGGCGGGCAGCCGTACCTCGTCCTCGAGCACGTCGAAGGAGAGCCGATCGACCGCTGGTGCGATGCGCGCCGGCTCGACGTCGACGCGCGGCTGCGCCTCTTCGTCGACGTCGTCGACGCGGTCGCGCACGCGCACGGCCAGCTCGTCGTCCATCTCGACCTCAAGCCGTCGAACATCCTCGTCACCGCGGCGGGCGAGGTGAAGCTGCTCGACTTCGGCATCGCGCGCCTGACCGACGCCGACGACGGCGACGAGACGGCGCGAACGACGGTGCTCGGCGCGCGTCCGTTCACGCCGGACTACGCCGCGCCCGAGCAGCTGCAGGGCGAGCCGGTCTCGTCGGCCACCGACGTCTATGCGCTCGGCACGCTGCTCTACGTGCTGCTGAGCGGGCGCCATCCGACCGCTCGCGGCGGTGCGACCCTCGCGCAGCGGCTGCACGACGCGGTGCACGCCGAGCCGGTCCGTCTCTCGCTCGCGGTGCGCGAAGGCACGGCGGACGCGCGCAACGCCGAGGGCACTGCGGAGTCGCTCGCCGCGGCGCGCTCGACGACGCCGGCCGCGCTCGCGCGTGCGCTCGCCGGCGACCTCGACAACATCGTCGCCAAGGCGCTGCGCAAGAACGCCGGCGAGCGCTATCCGACCCCGGCAGCGCTCGCCGAGGACCTGCGGCGACGGTTCGCGCGCCAGCCGGTGCTCGCGCGCGCCGACTCGCTCGGCTACCGGGTCGGCAGGTTTCTCGTCCGCCATCGCTGGGGCCTTGGCGTCGGCGCGGCGATCGTGCTGTCGCTCGCGGTCGGCGCGGGCGTCGCGGTGTGGAAGTCGATCGAGGCCGAGCAGCGGCGCGCCGAGGCCGAGCGCGAGGCCGAGCGCGCGACCGCGAGCCTCGACCTGCTCTACGTCGTCCTCTCCGACTCGGGGACGATGTCGGCGCAGACGATGCGCGAGCGCCTCGCGCGCATCCGCAGCATCGTGCGCGACAGCAGCGAGTCGCCGGAGGTCAAGCTCAACCTGCTTGCGCGGCTCGCCGGCCGCTACATGGAGCTGAACGCGTTCGACGACATGCTCGCGCTGCTCGCCGAGATGCGCGAGCTCGCGCGCGGACTGAACGCGCCCGACGAGCGGGCGACGATCGCGTGCGGCTTCGCCAACGCCTACACCGTGCTCGGCCGCTACGACGACGCCGAGCGCGAGCTCGCGACCGCGGCGCGCGAGCTCGCGCACGTTCCGGCGCGCGACCTCTCGCCGCGCACCGAGTGCTGGCAGGCCGAGGCCGAGCTCGCGATGCTGCGCGGCCAGCTGCCGCGCGCGCTCGCCGCCGCTGGCCGCAGCGTCGACGCGCTCGAGCGGCGCGGCGTCACCCGCGATCCGATCTACATGGCCGCGCTCAACCAGTCGGCGCTGGCGCACGCCGCGCTCGCCGACTACCGCGAGAGCTATCGCACGACGCGCAAGGCGCGCGACGCGCTGTGCACCGTCGGGCTGCAGGGAACGCAGCAGGACCTGATCATCGCGATGCAGGAGATCGACGTGCTCGGGCAGGGCGGCAAGCCGCTCGACGCGCTGCGCCTGCTGACCGAGCTGCGCGCCGAGCCGCACGTCGCGGTCGAGCAGCAGGTGCCGCCGTTCGCGATCCAGCAGCGGCTCGGCTTCGTGCTGCTGAAGCTCGATCGTGCCGGCGAGGCGCTGGCGGCGTTCGATGCCTGCCTCGACGGCACGCGCAGCGCCGGCAACCGCCTCTTCGAGCGCAGCTGCAGCTGGGGTGCCCTCGACGCGCTCGTCGCGCTCGGGCGGCTCGAGGATGCGCGGCAACGCCTCGCGAGCCTGCCCTGGGCCGACGAGGAGATCGCCAAGGGCAGCTCGACCGGCGCCAAGCTGCTCGCCATCCGTGCGCGCATCGCGCTCGTCGCCGACGCGCCGGCCGCCGCGCGCGTCGATGCGGCGCGCGCCGAAGCGATCCTCGCCGCGTTGCACCGGCCGGACCCGCGCCTGCGCGAAGTGCTGCTCCTCGAATCGGGTTCGGCGGCTGCGCTCGGCGACTGGCCGCGCGCCAGCGAGCGCGCGCGCGCCGCGCTCGCGCGGGCGCGCGACGAGGCGCTCGAGCCGTCGTCGTCGGCCGAAGTCGGCGACGCGCTGCTGACGCAAGCGCGGATCGAAGCCGCGCAGGGTCGCGGCGACGCGGCGCGCGCGCTCGCGCGCGAGGCGTCGCCGCACCTCGAGGCGAACCTCGGGCCGTTCCATCCGCTCACGGTCGAAGCCGGAGGCATCGCAGCATCCGGCCGGTGAGCGTGGACGCATGCGCGCGCAGCGTCGCGAGCCACGCCTGTGCCAGCGCGCTCGCGATCGGCAGCGAGCGCACCAGCGCCGCCGAGCGCACGCACGCGAGCGCGAGCTGCAGCAGGCAGCCGTGGGAGAAGGTCGGATGGATCATGGCGCGGGGCTCCTCACCCACTCAATCGAGAAGCAGGCGCGGAGGCCGCCAGCGCGGCAGCAAAAGCTGCAGGCGGCGCCCGAGGGCGCCGCTGCGGTCGCGTGGGCGCCGACCCGGCGCCACGCGTTCAGTCGTTCGCGAGGTTGACGATGCGCGAGAACAGATGGCGGAAGTCGCCGTCGGTGTCGCCGCCGAATTGCGGATCGGCGTTCTCGGCGAACGCGGCGTCGATCGCCGCCCAGTCGTCGGCGGCGAGGTGGCGCTGCGCGGCAGGCAGGACCACGCCTTCCTCGCGCCCCATGTGCTCCCACAGGAACGTCGCGTAGCGGCCGACCGCGTCTTCGAGCGTTCGCGTCAGCGACGTCTGCGTCGCGGCACCGGCGTCGTCGAGCGCAGCGACGAGCGCGGCGATCTCGTCGACGAGCTGGCGGTCGCGCTCGTGCTGGCGCTCGAGCTCGTCGAGCTCGGCGTTGACCGTCGGCGTGCGCTCGCGCAGCCGGCGGAACAGCTGCTGCTCTTCCTTCGGATGGTGGAGCGCGAGCGGGAACGCGCGCACGTAGCGGACGATCGCGCGCATCAGTGCGGCGTCGACCGGCCGGCCCTCCTCGCGGGCGCGCGCGAGCGCGTGCATCCACGCATGCAGCACCGCGGCGAGCGAGCGGTGCTCGTCGCGCAGGATGCCGATCGCGCGCGCGGCGGCAGAAGGCTCGCCCGTCGCGGCGACGAGCACAGGCAGCCCGGCGTGCATCACGACGTCGAACGTCTCCGAGGAATACGCCATGCCGAGCCGGCCGCGGCCGCCGTGCGACGCCATGAAGATGAGGTCGCAGCCGGCCTCGCGCGCGGCGGCGACGATCGCCTGTGCGGGCTTGTCGGAGACCGACTGCAGCGAACCGCAGGCGACGCCGAACGCGCGCGCCGCGGCCTCGGCCTTCGCGAGCAGCTCGCGCGGACGGCCGCTGAACGCGTAGTCGTAGTTCTCGGGCGACGTCAGCCGCACCGCGTCGGCCTCGCCGCGCAGCGACGCCGCGTGGTCTGCGGACGCGTGGAAGAAGGTGATGCGCGCGCCGAGCGGGCGCGCGAGGGCAACGGCGTTGCCGACCACCTCGACCGAGAGATCGGTGCCGTCGATCGGGACCAGCAGATGGCGATACACGTCAACCCTCCTCGATGAACACGAGCATGCTGGCCCTGCCGTCGGTCCGCGAACCTCCCCGTGGCGGGGGGGCGAGCCTGTACCATGCGGCCGCGCCTGCCGGCAATGGACGCCGGGCCGGCCCCCTGCACCACTTGGCCACGCCCTCCAACGCGGCCGTGGGTCCCGCCCACGACCTGCTCCTCAAGGTCACGGCGCCGCGCGTACCGAGGCACCAGATCGTGCGTCGTCGCCTGCAGGCGAACGGCGAGGCGTTCCGCGATCGCCAGGTCATCCTCGTCCAGGCACCGGCGGGCTACGGCAAGACGTCGCTGCTCGCGCAGTGGCGGCGCGAGCACCTCGCGCACGGCGCCGTCGTCGCCTGGCTCTCGGTGCAGGCCGACGACGACCCGCAGCGCCTCGTGCAGGGCCTCGTCCTCGCGGTGCGCAGCGGCGCCGGCCGGCCGACGTTCGGCCACACGCTCTTCCAGACGGCGAGCGGCGACACCTTCGAGGGCGTGACGACGTGGCTGGCCGAGATCGCGCAGATGGCGATCGAGGTCGTCCTCGTCGTCGACGATGCCGACAAGCTGCGCCCGCAAGCCTCGGAGGCGCTCGCCTACGCGCTGCACAACGCGCCGGCGAACCTGCGCGCCCTCGTCGGCGCGCGCACCGATGTCAAGCTCGGCATCGACGATCTCGTCGCCTACGGCCAATGCGCGCTCGTCGGTCCGGCGCAGCTCTGCTTCCGGCTCGACGAGACGCTCGAGCTCGTGCACGCGCGCTTCGGCAACCGCGTCGACCGCGACGCCGCGGCGCGGCTGCACGAGCTGACCGAAGGCTGGCCGCTCGGCCTGCAGCTCGCGATCTCGGTGATGGCCGCGGGCGCCGATCCGCAGGCCGAGGCCGCCGCGATCGAGCAGCGCGGCGGCGCGCAGCGCGGCCAGTTCGTCTCGCTCCTGCTCGCCAACCTCGAAGGCGACGACGCCGCGCTGCTGACGCAGGTCGCGATCCTCGACGACGTCCATCCCGACCTCTGCCGCGCGGTCGTCGGCAGCGCCGACGCGGCCGAGCGGCTGCGCCGGCTCGCGCGCGACACGCCGATCTTCGTCGCCGGCGAGGAGAGCGACTGGCTGCGCATGCATGCGCTCGCGCGCGACGAGCTGCGTCGACGCTTCGCCGCGCTGCCCGAAGGCGAGCGCACCGCGGTCCACGAACGCGCCGCCGAGTGGCTCGCCGCACACGGCTACATCGAGGCCGCCGCGGGCCATGCGCTCGCCGCCGGCCAACGCGAGCACGCGGTCGAGCTCGCCGAGCGCAGCCTCTACGAATCGTTCGTCACCCGCGGTCGTCGCGGCGCCGCGCTCGACTGGGTCGCGCGCCTTCCGGCGGAAGAGCTCGACCGCCGGCCGCGCCTGCTGCTCACGGCCGCGTGGGTGCTCGCCGTCAGCGAGCGTCACGAGGAGGCGCGCCAGCTCGTCGAGCGCATCCTCTCGCGACCCGGCATCGACGACGCCGGGCGCTGCGAGTGCGCGCTGATCCTCGGCAGCGCCGCCGTCTTCGCCGACGACCCCGATCGCTTCGCCGAGCTGCACGACCCGTGGATGGCGAATCCGCCGCTGCGCGATCCGCAGCTGCTGCGCATCCACGCCAACCGCTCCGCGTTTCGCACCCTGCTCGACGGCGAGCCGGCGCTCGCACGGCTGCGGCGGCAACGCGCGGTGCAGCCGGGCGACGACGTCGCGTTCGCGTACGCCGATCGCTGGCGCGACTTCATCTTCGGCCTCAGCTACCTCTGCGAGGGGCAGGTGCAGCTCGCCGAGCAGGTGCTGCGGCCGGCGCTGGCGCGCGCCGAGACCGACTTCGGGCGCCGCGACTCGTTCACCTGCATGCTCGCCGCGGTGCTCGCGGCGGCGCTCTGGGAGCGCGACCAGCCCGGCGACGCCGCGGCCGTCCTCGCCTACCGTCTCGACGTCCTCGAACGCACCGGCCTGCCGGAGACGGTGCTGCTCGGCTTCGAGACGATGGCGCGGATCGCCGATCTGGAAGGCGCCGAGCACCGCGCGCTCGAGCTGCTCGGCGCGCTCGAGGCGGTCGGCGTCGCGCGCGGGTTGCCGCGGTTGCGCGTCGCGAGCCTCGCCGGCCAGGTGCGGCTGCACGCGCGGCGCTTTCGCGCCGAGACGTGCCGCGACCTGTGCGCGCGCATCGATGCGCTGCTCGCCGATCCCGAGCTGGCGCACGGGAAGATCTGGCGGCGCAACGTCGCGCTGCTGCGCGACATCGCGCGCGGCCACGCCGCGGTCGCCGCGCGCGAATGGCGGCACGCCGCCGAGCCGCTCGCCAGCGCCGACGCGATCGCGCAGTCGCTCAAGCTCGGCCGGCTGCACATCGAGCTCGTCGCCTTGCGCGCGTTCGTGCTCGACCGCTGCGGCGAGAAGACGGCCGGGCTGCTGCGCGAGGTCGCCGACCTGGCGCGGACGTACGGGCTGCAGCGCGTTTTCGCCGACGGCCATCCCGAGCTCGACGGCTGGGCGCGCGAGGTGCTCGGCGGCGATGCCGGCGGCGCCGGCGCGCCGGGCCCGCTCGCCGCG
>JASLGD010000244.1 GCA_030150305.1 Caldimonas sp.
CGCGACGCTGTGAGCGTTCCGCACGCGGCGGCGAAGATCGCGCCTGGCCAGCGCGTCCGCACGCGTATCGCGCCGTCGCCGACCGGCTTCCTCCATCTCGGCACCGCGCGCACGGCGCTCTTCTCGTGGGCGTTCGCGCGCCACCACGGCGGCGACTTCGTCCTGCGGATCGAGGACACCGACGTCGCCCGCTCGAGCGAAGCGTCGGCCGAGCAGATCCTGGCGTCGCTGCAGTGGCTCGGCCTCGACTACGAGGAGGGCCCGATCTACCAGCTGCAGCGGCTCGAGCGCTATCGCGAGGTCGCCGAGCGGCTGCTCGCCGAGGACAAGGCGTACCGCTGCTACGCGACGCCGGCCGAGCTCGAGGCGATGCGCGAAGCGCAGCGCGCGCGCGGCGAGAAGACGCTCTACGACGGCCGCTGGCGCCCCGAGCCCGGCAAGACGTTGCCGCCGATCCCCGAGGGCGTCGCGCCGGTGATCCGCTTCCGCAACCCGCCTTCGGGGATGGTCGCGTGGGACGACCTGGTCAAGGGCCCGATCGCGATCTCGAACCAAGAGATCGACGACCTCGTCATCGTCCGCGCCGACGGCATCCCGACGTACAACTTCGCGGTCGTCGTCGACGACTGGGACATGCGCATCAGCCACGTCTTCCGCGGCGACGAGCACGTCAACAACACGCCGTGGCAGATCAACATCTTCCGCGCGCTCCGCGCACCGCTGCCGGTGTTCGCGCACGTGCCGATCATCCTCGGCAGCGACGGCCTCAAGCTCTCCAAGCGCCGCGGCGCGGTCAGCGTGACGGCGTACGAGGAGAACGGCTATCTCCCCGAGGCGATGCTCAACTACCTCGCGCGGCTCGGCTGGAGCCACGGCGACGAGGAGATCTTCTCGCGCGAGCAGATGGTCGCGTGGTTCGACGGCGGCCATCTCTCGAAGAGCCCGGCGCAGTGGGACGCGGCGAAGCTCGACTGGGTCAACGCGCACTATCTGAAGACGCTTGTCGACGATCGACTGGTCGCGCTCGCGACGGCGCAGCTCGCGCGGCGCGGCATCGCCGCTCCATCGGCCGACGCCGTGCTGCGCGCCGCGCTGGTCTTTCGCGACCGCTGCAGCACGGTCGCGCAGCTCGCCGACTGGCTCGCGATCGTCTTCGCCGAGGTCACGCCTGCGCCCGCCGAGCTCGCGCAGCACGTCCCCGATGCGATCCGTCCGGCGCTCGCGACGCTGCGCGACAAGCTCGCGGCGCTGCCGGCGTGGGACAAGGAATCGATCGCCGCCGCGATCAAGGAGACGCTCCTGGCGCACGGACTCAAGATGCCGCAGCTCGCGCCGGCGGTGCGCGTCGTCGTGTGCGGCCGCGCACAGACGCCTTCGCTCGACGCTGTCCTCGCTGTCTTCGACCGCGCAACCGTGCTCGCTCGGCTCGGGCGCTAGCGCGCGACGAGGCCGCTTCGCCGGGCCTCGCTATAATTGCCGGCTCGTCGCGGCGATCGGCTGTTCTCGGCAGGCGCGATCGGTCGCGGTCCACGGTGTTTCACGGGGGTATAGCTCAGCTGGGAGAGCGCTTGCATGGCATGCAAGAGGTCAGCGGTTCGATCCCGCTTACCTCCACCAAGACAGACGACGTCGAGAGCCGAGAGCCGGTGTCGAGAGTTTCAGTCCCCTTCGTCTAGAGGCCTAGGACACCACCCTTTCACGGTGATTACAGGGGTTCGAATCCCCTAGGGGACGCCACCTTCGACGGCTCGGTCGCGAGCCGCGCAAGGTCGCAGCAGAACGAGGAGTGGTAGTTCAGTTGGTTAGAATACCGGCCTGTCACGCCGGGGGTCGCGGGTTCGAGCCCCGTCCACTCCGCCAACAACGCGTTTGACGACAAAGACCTAGCCGCCTTCGGGCGGCTTTTTCGTATTCCAGGGATTCTTGTCTTTGGAATGTGCGCGGCGAAGAAACGTCCTGCAGGTCGTGCACTCACGATGCGAATACCGGGGCGCGACCCGCGATCCGTCGCCTTCATGGCATGGACACCGTGCGCGCCTCTCGGGCGCTGATCTCCGGGACCAAGGCCGTGATCCCGCGCACGAGCTCATCAGCGGAATAGGGCTTGCGCAGCACTGCGTCGTACGGCTGGTCACTGACATCGACCGCGAGCGGCGTCGCGGTCGCGACGATGATCGGAATGTGCGCGAAACGACTGTCGGGGGCGCGTAGCCTCGCGCAGAGCTGGGCCCCGTTCATTCCGGGCATCGCCCAGTCGGTGATCACCACATCCGGCGGTGACACGGCGATCTTGCGCAGCGCCTCTTCCGCGCCGCTCGCCGCGTCCACGCGGTAGCCCCGAGTCGACAACAGCATGGAGAAGACGAAAATCGCGTCCCCTTCATCGTCGACGAACAGAACGGTCGGCATGCCATGTCTCCGCGGGCTGCCGGCCACGGGCATGGATCCCTGGATGCGAGCCTTGTGGCCGTTCATCGCTCGGGGTAGCCTCACGCGACGGGGTACCCGGCTTGAATCGTTCTTGCTTGAGGCGACCGGTTCGGCAAGTGCTGTGCCCACCGCAGAATTCCGGAAGGGAAGTGACATCGCAACCGATCTGCTGACGCGCTGGGCCGAACAGACCGAAGACTTCGCCCTGTTTTTCATGACTCCGCAGGGAACGATCGTCGGCCTCAACCCCGCTGCGACGCGGCTCTTCGGCTACGAACCCGAAGAGCTCAAGGGCAGCTCGCTGCGCGCGATTTTCACGCCCGAGGACCTTGCCCGCGGTCTCGACGCGCAAGAGCTGGAGGCAGCCACGCGGTTCGGCCGCTCGGAAGACGACCGCTGGCACGTGACCAAGAGCGGCACCCGGATCTGGGCGGACGGCATGTTGAAGGCGGTCAAGGACGGCCAAGGCCGCGTCATCGGCCTGGTGAAGATCCTGCGCGACCGAACCGACATCAAGACGCAGACGGAGGCGATCGAAAACAGACTGGTGGAAGCCCTGAAGGAATCCGGGCGCAAGGACGCGGTGCTCGGCACCGTGAGCCACGAGCTTCGCAACCCGCTCAATACCTTGCAGGGAAGCTACGAAGTCCTTCGCCTGCAAGCCTCGGGGACGAACGTCAGCGCGGTGCTCGACGTCGTCGAGCGCCAACTCGGCGTCATGACGCGGATGCTCGGCGACCTCCTCGATGCCACGCGCCTGGACGTCGGCATGATGACGCTCGACCTGCAGACGCTGGAGCTGCAATCCGCCATCCGTTCGGCAGTCTCGCTTCACGAGAGCTCGGCGCGTGAGCGCGGCCTCACCGTCGAGGTCGCCGTTCCCGATGTTCCGATCGAGCTGGAAGCCGATCCGACCCGACTCGAGCAGATTTTGCGCAATCTGCTGGACAACGCGATCAAGTACACGCCGCGCGGAGGGCGCATCTGGGTGACGGGCACAGTGGAGGGCGACGCGGCCGTGGTGCGTGTTCAAGACGACGGGCAAGGCATCAATGCCGAGGCACTGCCACGCATCTTCGACATGTTCACACGAGGCCCGAGGGCCGTCGACTCGGCCACCGAAGGGCTCGGCATCGGCTTGGCCGTCGTCAACAATCTCGTACGCCTTCATCAGGGCGTTGTTCAGGTACAGAGTGCGGGCGCCGGGAAAGGGAGCGAGTTCACAGTTCGTCTGCCACTGCGGCAGCCTCGACTGCAGTGATGGCCGATTCGCGTGCGCACCCGGAACTTGCTCGCGGGTGCCACTGCGATCTGCTCCCGACGGAGAAGAAGTGCCGCGGGCTGCTCGGTGCAGGGTGAGCTCGAGCGCGCCGACAACCCCCTGATCCCGCGCTTGCCCCGGGTACGTGTGTGCACGGCCAACGCCGCCGTTGGCGCCGCTCTGCTTCCGCAGACGAGGCGTACCATCGGCCACCAGCCGCACACAAGGTTCGACGAGAGTGGACGAGACCGGGCTCAAACAGCGGCTGACGGCAATCCTCGCCGCAGACGCGGTCGGCTATTCGCGCCTGATGGCCATCGACGAACGCGCGACCGTCGCCGCGCTCGATGGCGCACGAGCGGCCTTTCGCGAACAGATCGGCGCCAACAATGGCCAGGTCATCGACACGGCGGGCGACTCGGTGCTCGCCGTGTTCAACTCAGCTGCCGGAGCGGTCCTCACCGCCATCGCCGTTCAGCGCATGCTGAACGCGACGGCGGACGCTGCACCGCAGGAGCGGCAGATGCGCTTTCGGATCGGCGTCCACATGGGCGACGTGATCGAGAAGGCGGATGGAACGGTCTACGGCGACGGCGTCAACATCGCTGCACGCCTGCAGGCGCTGGCCGAGCCCGGAGGCATCGTCGTCTCCGACGCAGTGCACGGCGCCGTGAGGGGCAGGGTCGGTGCGGAGTTCGTCGACCGAGGCGAGCAGCAGGTGAAAAACATCCGCCATCCCGTCCGCGCCTTCGACGTCGCGTCGAGCGGATCGGCGGCCGGCGCTTCGGCGGCGTCGGCGTCTTCGTCAGCCGCGGTCAGCTCGCCGGCGACCGCCAAGCCGTCGCTGGCCGTGCTGCCCTTCGACAACATGAGCGGAGATCCCGAGCAGGAGTACTTCGCCGACGGCATCACCGAGGACATCATCACCGACGTCTCCAAGATCTCGGGCTTGTTCGTCATCGCGCGCAACTCATCGTTCGCGTTCAAGAAGCAGAGCGTCGACGTCAAGGACGTTGGGAGGAAGCTCGGCGTTCGCCATGTGCTCGAGGGAAGCGTGCGCAAAGCCGGTATGCGGGTGCG
Organism: Caldimonas sp.; assembly: GCA_030150305.1. Classification (GTDB taxonomy): domain Bacteria; phylum Pseudomonadota; class Gammaproteobacteria; order Burkholderiales; family Burkholderiaceae_C; genus Schlegelella_A. Next base: position 4,772 of record JASLGD010000244.1, read on the forward strand.
CATCAACGTGCAGCTGATCGATGCCGAATCCGGAGGCCATGTCTGGGCCGACCGCTACGACCGCGACGTCGAAGACATCTTTCTGGTCCAGGATGAACTGACCCGAAAGATCGTCCAGATGCTCGAGGTGACCTTGACCGGCAGCGAGGCGAATCGATCGCAGGCTCGCGGCAAGATCAGTCCCGAGGCCTACGACTACCTCATGCGCGCCAGGAGCGGCCTGCTCGCTTTCAACGCCGCAGCGGTTGTCGAGGCCAGGGCCATGCTCGAGCGCGCACTCGCGATCGACCAACGGTTGGCGCCGGCGTATGCCTTGCTCGCGCTGTCGCTCAGCACCGAATACGTCAACGCGTGGAATGGTCGCACCGCAAGTGACCTGGAACAGGCGCTCGCGTTCGCGCGCAAGGCGTGCGAGGTCGACGCGCTCGAGCCGCTGGCCCACCATTCCATGGCCGTCACGCTGATGTGGCTGCGTCGCCTCGACGAGGCCGAAACGGAAGCCCGGCGCGCGATCGCTCTCGACCCGAACTCCTCGGCTTCGCACGGCGCGCTGGGCAACATCCTCCACTACACCGGTCGGCACGAGCAGGCGCTCGAATCATTGGAACTCGCGCTGCGGCTGGATCCGCAATTCAACGTCTGGATGCATTCGATCGGCCGTACCGAATTCGCCCTAGGACGATATGACCAGGCCGAAGCGACGTTCAAACGGCGCCTGATCTACATGCCCACCTCGGACGTCACGCGCGCCTACTTGGCCTCGCTGTACGGCCATACGGATCGCCTCGAAGAGGCCCGCAGGGTCTGGGGCGAGCTGATGGTCGTCAACCCGGGGTACACGATCGAGCACACGATGCGGGTCATGCCGTACGTGGACCCTGCCCCTCTCCAACGGTTTGTCGAGGGTCTGCGCAACGCCGGACTGACGCGATAGGAACGGCCCGAGGCCGATCGAGACGGACTCGACCCTCCGGCCGGGCATGGCACGGGCTTTGCGAAGGCGGCGCTCCAGGAGGTTCGCCATGCACCAGCCCGCGGAGCGCCCCGATTCGCCCGATGAAGACCGCCCGCTCGCCCTGCGCTGCGGCTGCGGTTGTGCGCCTCTCGCTGCTCCGCACGATGCCGGCGCCGATGCGGCCGGCGGGAACACGGGGCCCGGCGCGGGCGCTGCGCCGCTCCTCTCGCGCGAGCGGCTCGCGGCCACGGCCCTGCGGGCCCTCTTTCCGAGCGAGCCGCTGCGGCGCCGCTTCCTGAGGGCGGTCGGCGCCGGCACCGCACGCGCCGCGATCGCGTCGGTCCTGCCGCTCGCCGCGCTCGAGGCGATGGCCCAGGAGAAGGGCCCCCTCGAGAAGAAGGACCTCAAGGTCGGCTTCATCGCCATCACCTGCGCGACGCCGCTGATCATGGCCGACCCGCTCGGCTTCTATCGCCAGCAGGGTCTGAACGTCGCCCTCGTCAAGACGGCGGGCTGGGCGCTGATCCGCGACAAGATGCTCAACAAGGAGTACGACGCCACGCACTTCCTGTCGCCGATGCCGCTGGCGATCTCGATGGGGCTGGGCTCGGTCGCGCAACCGATGCGGGTGGCGACCATCCAGAACATCAACGGCCAGGCGATCACCCTCGCCAACAAGCACAAGGACAACCGCGACCCGAAGAACTGGAAGGGCTTCAAGCTCGCCATTCCCTTCGAGTACTCGATGCACAACTTCCTGCTGCGCTACTACCTGGCCGAGGCGGGGATCAACCCCGACACCGACGTTCAGCTGCGCGTCGTGCCGCCGCCCGAGATGGTCGCCAACCTGCGTGCCGGCAACATCGACGGCTTCCTCGGCCCCGACCCGTTCAACCAGCGTGCCGTGTACGACGAGGTCGGCTTCATCCACCTGCTGTCCAAGGAGATCTGGGACGGCCACCCGTGCTGCGCCTTCGGCACGAGCGAGGCGTTCATCCAGCAGAACCCGAACACCTTCGCTGCGCTCTACCGGGCCGTGCTCACCGCCGCGAACATGGCGCGCGATCCGAAGAACCGCGAGTTGATCGCCAAGGTGATCGCGCCGCCGGCCTACCTCAACCAGCCCGAGACCGTTCTCTCGCAGGTGCTGACGGGCAAGTACGCCGACGGCCTGGGCAGCGTGAAGAACGTTCCCGACCGCGCCGACTTCGATCCGGTGCCGTGGCAGAGCATGGCGGTCTGGATGCTGACGCAGATGAAGCGCTGGGGCTACGTCAAGGGCGACGTCGACTACAAGTCGATCGCCGAGCAAGTCTTCCTCCTCACCGACGCCAAGAAGCAGATGAAGGCGCTCGACCAGAAGACGCCCGAAGGGGCCTACCGGAGCTACAAGGTGATGGGCCGGACGTTCGATCCGGCGCGGCCGGCCGAGTACGCCGCGAGCTTCGCGATCCGCAAGGCCTGAGCGGTGGCGCCGGACGTCCGCGCGCGCATCCAGTCGGCGCTGCTGTCGGCGGCGGTCCTCGCGATCGTGCTCCTGGTCTGGCACGTCGCGACGCTGCCGCCCGCCGCCACGGCGGGGACGGCGCCAGCGCTGAGCCCGGAGCAGGTCGAGTACCAGAAGATGCTCGGCAAGGACCCCGCTGCGTCGAGCGCGAAGTCGGCGGGCTTTCCCACCCTGGCACAGATGGGCGACACGATCGCGCGCAACCTCGCCCATCCCTTCTACGACAACGGCCCCAACGACAAGGGCATCGGCATCCAGCTCGGCTGGTCGCTGCTGCGCGTCGGCTGCGGCTTCGCGCTGGCGGCGCTGGCCGCGATCCCGCTCGGCTTCCTGATCGGCATGAGCCCGGTCGTCTACCGCGCGCTCGATCCGTTCATCCAGGTCCTGAAGCCGATCTCGCCGCTCGCCTGGATGCCGCTCGCGCTCTACACGATCAAGGACTCGTCGGCCTCCGGCATCTTCGTCATCTTCATCTGCTCGCTCTGGCCGATGCTCATCAACACGGCCTTCGGCGTCTCGAACGTGCGGCGCGAGTGGCTCAACGTCGCGCGCACGCTCGAGGTCAGGCCGCTGCGCAAGGCCTTCCGGGTGATCCTGCCCGCCGCCGCGCCGACGATCCTCACGGGGATGCGGATCTCGATGGGAATCGCCTGGCTGGTCATCGTCGCCGCCGAGATGCTGGTCGGCGGCACGGGCATCGGCTACTTCGTCTGGAACGAGTGGAACAACCTGGCGCTCTCGAGCGTGATCTTCGCGATCGGCGTGATCGGCGTGGTCGGCATGGCCCTCGACAGGCTGTTCGCTCGGGCGCAGAAGGCGGTGTCGTATGCCGACTGATGGGGTGCGCGGGCGCGACGAGGTCGCCAACGACGCCTTCCTGAGCGTCGAGGGACTCGCCAAGACCTACCCCGGCGCCGCCGAGCCCGTGTTCGCGAACGTCAACTTCCGCCAGGCGCGCGGCGAGTTCGTCTGCATCGTCGGCCACTCGGGCTGCGGCAAGACGACGATCCTCAACGTCCTTGCCGGGCTCGAGCAGGCGAGCGCAGGCCACGTCTTCATGGCCGGCCGGGAAGTCGCCGGACCGAGCCTCGACCGCGGCGTCGTCTTCCAGGGCCATGCGCTGATGCCGTGGCTGACGGTCCGGGGCAACATCGCCTTCGCAGTGAGAAGCCGCTGGCCCGATGCGACCGTCGCGGAGGTCGACACGCAGGTCGAGAAATACGTCGATCTCGTCGGCCTCGGCAGCGCCATCGACAAGAAGCCGCAGGCGCTCTCCGGCGGCATGAAGCAGCGCGTCGGCATCGCTCGCGCGTTTGCCATCGAGCCGCGGATGCTGCTCCTCGACGAGCCTTTCGGCGCGCTCGACGCACTGACGCGCGGCACGATCCAGGACGAGCTGCTGCGAATCTGCGCCGAGACGCATCAGACCGTCTTCATGATCACGCACGACGTCGACGAGGCGATCCTCCTCGCCGACCGGATCCTGCTGATGAGCAACGGGCCGCGCGCCGGCGTCGCCGAGATCGTCGCCAACACGATGTCGCGCGATCGCCAGCGAGCCACGCTGCACCGCGATCCGCAGTACTACCGCATCCGCAACCACATGGTCGACTTCCTCGTCTCGCGCTCGAAGGAGTTCGCCCACGGCAGGTCGCCTGCGCATGCCGCGGTCGTCGCACCCGGCATCGTCGAGGACGCCGCCGCCGCGGTCGCTTCGCCCGAATCGCCTGCCAACGTCGTCCGCATGAAGCTGCGGACCTGATCCTCGTCCCCAAGGAGCTGTCCATGAGCCGCATCGCCGTCACCGAGAAGATCGTCCTCGCCAAGGTCGCCAAGGGCCTCAAGTGGAGCGACGTCGCCGCCAAGGTCGGGTTGAGCAAGGAGTGGGTGACGGCGGCGTGCCTCGGCCAGATGACGCTCACGGCCGCGCAGGCCAAGATCGTCGGCGAGATCTTCGACCTCGACGAGCACGAGCGCACCTGGCTGCAGGTCGTTCCCTACAAGGGCTCGCTGCCAACCGCGGTGCCGACCGATCCGCTGATCTATCGCTTCTACGAGCTGGTCAACGTCTACGGCACGACCTTCAAGGAGCTGATCCACGAGGAGTTCGGCGACGGCATCATGAGCGCGATCGACTTCCACATGGACCTGAAGCGCGAGCCGCACGAGAAGGGCGACCGCGTGTCGATCACGATGTCGGGCAAGTTCCTGCCCTACAAGACGTATTGAAGTCAGCCGCGGTGGGCGCGGCGGAGGCGGGACGATGTCCGCGTTGGCGTCGGCCTACCGCGTCGCGCCAGGTCGGACCCTCAGTCGGCCCCGCGATCGCGCAAGATCCGCGTGAGATGCGGTAGCTAGCCGCGTGCCGTCGAACCTCTGGCCGCAGGCGATCTAGAACAGGCTCGCTCCGATGTTGATGAGCAGCGCGAGCACGGTCGTGTTGAAGAGATACGCCAGGATGCAATGCATCGATCCGATCCTTCGCATCGGCTTCGAGACGAACGAGACGTCCGCGGTTTGCCCAGAGGTGCCGATCACCGCGGCGAAGTAAAAGAAGTCGCCGTAGTCCGGCGCTTCCTCGTCGGGGAACTGCAGCCCTGCCGGCCGCGAGTGACAGACGGCCGCGTAGTAGTCATGCGCGTAATGCAGTGCGAACATCACCTGAATGAACGCCCAGGACGTCAGGACCGTGCAGCCGGCCAGAGCGATGTGCGCCGACTTCGCGAATCCGTGCATGTCCTTGACGACGGCCAACTCGCCAGCGATTGCTGCCAAGCTCGCCACCGCCGCGACGACCACCAGCACAAGGATGACGAACTGGCCATCGTCCTGAAGCTGAGCCCGGTGCCGCATGTGATGCGACGACGAGCGGATCATCATGATCGCCGCGAGTGTCACGTACAAGCCCGTGCCGAAGTTCCACGAGATGAGCCAGCGAGTGACCGACTGGCGTGCGACGGCGTCGGGCAGCAAGACGCCCAGCGCGAGCGCGCACGCGGTCGCGATGAACAGCCGCGGCCGCGCGCGCACGAGGCGCAGGAGCTTGCTGCGCTGCCACGAGACGTGCTTCGTCTTGGCGGATTCCATCGATCACTCCTTGGTTGCGGCGCCGGGCGCGTCCGCACGGTCCCGGCGGAGACCGGGCTTCAACGACCGGCCGATCCGTGGCGGCCGGCCGACGATGCACGAGCATCTTGCGCTAGTCTGCACCGATGAGGCCAGCCGCCCACCGGCAGGATTCGAGTCCAACATCGTCGTCCGGCGCAGGCGGCTCGATCGCCGCGCTGCGCAACGCAGGCCGCACCCCGATCCACCCCGAGGAGACACCATGACCTTCACCCGCCGCCAAGTGCTCCAATGCAGCAGCGCCGTCGCGTTGCTCGTCGCGATCGACCGCAGCGCTTTCGCCCAGGCGCAGCCGGAAACGCTGCGCATCATCACGGGCTTCGCGCCCGGGGGAACGTCGGACACGATCTGCCGCCGCGTCGCATCGCAGATGGCCGGCACATACGCGCGCACCGCGGTGGTCGACAACCGGACCGGTGCCGGCGGCCAGATCGCCATCCAGTACGTCAAGGCGGCGGCGCCCGACGGCACGACGCTGCTGCAGACGCCGACGTCGATGATGACCATCTACCCGCACATCTATCGGAAGTTGCCGTACGACCCGCAGACGGACCTGAGCCCTGTCACCCTTGGCTGCCAGTTCGACTTCGGTTTTGCGGTCGGCCCCGCGGTGCCTGCGAGCGTCAAGAACATCGCCGATTTCCTGACCTGGGTGAAGGCGGACCCGCAGCGCGGGAACTTCGGCTCGCCGGCCGCCGGTTCCACGCCGCACTTCCTCGGCGCCTTGGTCGGCAAGAGCGCCGGGATCGATCTCAAGCACGTCGCCTACCGCGGCACGCAACCGGCGATGCTGGACTTGCTGGGGGGCAACATCTCCGCCGTGTCCGGCCCGATCGGCGACATCATGCAGCACCTGCCCACCGGCAAGGTCCGCTTCCTGGCCACCTCCGGCAGCAGGCGCAGCCGCTTCGCGCCCGATGTGCCCACCTTCACGGAGCAGGGCCTGAAGAACATGGCGCACAGCGAGTGGTTCGCGTTCTACCTGCCCGCGAAGGCCAGCCCCGAGACCGTGGCGCGCATGAACGCAGCGCTGACCACCGCGCTCGCACAGAAGGAGGTGGTCGACGGCTTGGCGACGTTCGGGCTCGAAGCGATGTCCTCCACGCCCAGCGAGCTCGCCGAGCTGATCAAGCGCGACACCGCCAAGTGGGGCCCCATCGTCAAGGAGGTGGGCTTCACCGCCGATTGAGTGAGCCGGCCTTCAGCACGCGCGAAGATGGTCCCCGGATTCGACGGCACGCTGGCGCACCCGAGCCGGCGCTCAAGGCTGCGCGTTCGGCGACTTCGTGCGATCGAGGGCCGGCCACTGCTCGGCGGGACCCGGCAGCGGACAGACTTTTCCGGTCACGCGCTCGACGCTGAGCGCGTAGACGGTGACCTCGTCGAGGCGCGGGTAGAAGCTCTTCGGTCGCCCGGGAACACCGGTTCCGTACTTCGCCAGCAGCGCGTCGAAGAACCGGATCTTCGCTGTCCGATCCTCAACGATGCGCATGCGGCCGAACGCGATGGCGCTGCGATACGCCAGACCGGTGTCGCACTCGAAGCGGCCGTAGTCGAACACCTTGACCGGCTCGTCCACTTCGAAGCACGCGCGCGGCTCGGCTTCGACATTGGCGCGCAGGTGGCCGTGCGCTGCGGTGTTGTGCAGTCCGATCTCGTCGCCCGAAACCACGTGCAGAAGGGGAACGACGTAAGGCCAGCCATCGGCGCCGACCGTCGCGAGGCGACCGCAGAACGCGCTCGCAATGAGGTCGCGGGCCGCCGCGTCCTCGAGCACACGGTCCCGACGTCGCATTTGGGGGGAGCTCATGGCTGCCGATCGTACAGATCGAGGTTCGCTGCAAGGCGGCCGACCAGTGCACGCAGGCGCTCCGCGACAGGATAGAGTGTCGATCCAGGCACATCGGAGCGCTCAGCCTCTCGCCAAGGAGAACGATGGCGCACTCAAGTCCGGCGACACCGTCGTGGCCGCGGTGGCTGGCGGCGATCCTCCTCGCGGCGCCCGTCACCCTTGCCGGCCTGATGGTGGTCGGGTTGCTCTGGCATGGCAACGATCATGGCGTTTTCCTCTTGACCGCTTGGCTGCTGGGGCCGCTGTTGATGGTCGCCGAGAGGCTGGATCTGCCCGACCGGGCGGCGGTGCCGATCTTGTTGCTGCAGTGGGCGATGTGGACGCTGCTCATCGAGCGCGGCATCGAGCGCGTCATGCGGGCGCGCACAGCGAGTTGACCGACCCAGGGGACGCGCACACGCCTCAATGCAGCTTCGCGGCCAGAGTATCGGCCGCGATCGCGACGGCGAGCGAGCGTCGGTAGATCGCCTCGACTGCCGCCAGCAGCGGCGCGGCCGATGCCTCGGCGTCGCGATAGCGCTCGGACAGTGCGCGGAACTCGACCTCGATCTCGGCCAGCAGCGCTGCCTCGTCGACGTGCGTCAGCGCACCGCCGCGGACGACGATCTCGCCGCCGACCATCGCCAGGTCGACACCGGCGCCGCGCTCGGCGTAGACGAGCTGGCGCAGCGGCTCGTTGAGCGGAGTGAAGGTGACGCTGTCGATCCGGTACGCGACCAGGTCGGCGAGGGCGCCGACGCGAAGGCTGCCCAGCGCGTCGCCGAAGCCGAGGGCGCGGCCGCCGGCGAGGGTGCCGGCGTGCAGCGCCTCTCTCGCGGTCAGCCAGCGCCCGGGCTCG
>JASLGD010000247.1 GCA_030150305.1 Caldimonas sp.
GCCGCCGCCCGCTGCCATGCCCGCGCCGCTGCCGCCCGTGGTGCCGCAGCCTGCGCCGGAGCCCGTCGGTACGGTGCTCCCCGTCGGCGAATTCCTCGCCGGCGTCTCCGACGGCTCGATGTTCCTCCGTTCGCCGGACGGCGAGTTCGTCTTCTTCCCCAACGGCCGTCTCCAGCTCGACACGTACGTGTTCAAGACCGACAACACCGCGCCCCGCGACACGTTCCTGATCCGCCGCGCGCGCCTCGAGCTCGGCGGATGGATCGGCAAGTGGGCGTTCTTCTCGCTCGCCGGCGACTTCGCCCAGGGCGTGCCGACGCTGGCCGGCGCGACGACGCCGACCGCGCAGAGCAACCTGGCCACCACCGACGATTACATCGCCATCGCCCCCTGGAAGAACCTGCTGATCTTCCAGTTCGGCCAGTACGACGCGCCGTTCACGCTGGAGAACCGAACGTCGGATAAGTACTTCGACTTCATGGAGCGGTCGGTGACCGTTCGCTCCTGGGGCATCGCCGACAACAAAGAGATCGGCGCGATGCTCCACGGCTACAACGAGGACCGCAACTTCTACTACTCGGGCGGCATCTTCAACGGCGACGGCCAGAACTTCAAGAACATCGACCGGGATTTCGACTTCATCGGTCGCGCCTGGATCGCGCCGGCGTCGTTCATGGGCGACGGGCCGCTGCACGACATCGAGATTGGCGGCTCGTACTGGACCGGCAACCGCGCCAACACCCAGGCGCCGACCAGCCTCAGCACCCAGGGGACGTTCACCTTCCTCAACCTCGGGAACACGACCAGCACCGTGAACGGCACGGCCAACACGGCGACCGGCCTCCGGCAAGTGGGCCGCATGCAGTCGTGGGCGGTGGAGGCCAACGCGCCGATCGATCACAAGTACGGTCTCCGTTACGAGCTCGTGCATCGCTACTCGCCGCTCTCCGAGGAGAGCATCGCGGCGAGCGGCGCGGGGACGATCCTCGGCGGCGCGAACCTCCACGGCTATTCGATGTACGGCCAGGTCTGGTTCTGGGCGCTCGGCGACGACCGGATCATCGGCGACCAGCAGGGCCTCGAGCCGTACCCGCGCTACAAGAAGTTCGGCATCAAGCCGCCGCAGGACGGCGTGATGCTCACCTTCCGCGCGGAGTACCTGAACGTACGCCTCGACGAGGAGGCCGACGCGAAGGCGGCGGCGCTCGGCTTCAAAGCGGTCGGCAACACCAAGCTCAACGTGTACGAGTTCGGCGTCAACTACTGGCACTCGAAGCGCTTCCGCGCGACGTTCAACTACGTCTTCAACCATTTCAGCGGTGACGCCAAGTCGCTCCCGGCGCACTCCAACGAGCAAGAGTTCTTGTGGCGATTCGCGGTCGCGCTTTAACCGAGCTTGGACAACACAAGGAGAGAGAAATGAAGATCAGCTACACAGTGAAGGGGGCGTTGGCGCTCGCGTCGTTTGCCGGGGCGCTCGCTTCGGCCAAGCCGGCCGCGGCGGCACCGGTGACCGTCAAAGGCTCCGACACGATGGTGGTGCTCGGGCAGCGCTGGGCCGAGGAGTTCATGAAGAAGAAGCCCGGCTCGACGATCCAGGTCACCGGCGGCGGCTCGGGCACCGGCATCAGCGCGCTCATCAACGGCACGACGGACGTCTGCGAAGCGTCGCGCGCGATGAAGGACGCGGAGAAGAAGCAGCTCGCCGAGAAGGCCGGCGCGCCGCCGATCGAGACCGTGGTCGCGAAGGACGGCCTGTCCGTCTACGTCAACGACACGAACCCGCTGACCGAGCTGACGATGGATCAGCTCAAGCAGATCTTCACGGGCAAGGTCGACAACTGGAAAGCGGTCGGCGGCGCCGACTCGAAGATCATCCCGTACTCGCGCGAGAACAGCTCGGGCACGTACGTGTTCTTCAAGGAGCACGTGCTGCAGAACGCCGACTACACGCCGCGCGCGCAGGCGATGCCGGGGACGGCGGCGGTGGTGAACGCGGTCGCCAAGGAGAAGTTCGGCATCGGCTACGGCGGCGCCGCGTACGCGAAGGGGATCAAGGTCCTCAAGATCAAGAAGGACGACAAGTCGACGGCGATCGCGCCCGAGGACGCGACGATCAAGAACGGAACGTACCCGCTGTCGCGCCCGCTGTTCTTCTACACGCGCGCGAACCCCTCGGCCGACATCAAGGCGTTCGTCGACTGGGTGCTCTCGGCGGAGGGGCAGGGGATCGTGACCAAGGTGGGATACTTCCCCATCAAGTAGGCCGCTGCCTGAGGATAAAACCGGGCAACTGAGGGGAAATACGGACGAATTTCCAAAGTCGTGGTGGCAATGTTTCTCGGCCGCCACTTGTTTGAAAGCGCCCGGTCACGGTGAACCAGTACCGTGATCGGGCATGAGGGTTCAATTTCGCGCCGCGCACCCCGCGCGCTTCGCTCACATCTCCGACGTCCACGTCGGGCGAAGCCTGGAAACGAACGCCAGCGCCGCGCGTCTTTGCGAGGTGCTCGTCGAATCGGGCGTCGAGCACGTCATCGCCACGGGCGACCTGACCCACCGCGGCACCGAGCGCGAGCTGGCGGCGTTTCAGGCCATCTTCGCGCCGCTGCTGGAGCGGGGCCGCATGACGCTGGTCCCCGGCAACCACGACTGCCTCGGCGACGACGTCTCGCGCGCGCTGATGCCCGGGCGGCGCGTCCAGCCGGTGGTGCTCCCCGGCGTGTACATCGTGCGGGTGAATTCAACCGGGCCGCACAACCGGTCCTGGATCAACGGTCACGGCAGTCTCGACGACGCCGACCTCAAGGCCATCGACGCCGCGCTGGACGCGGCGCCGGCCGGCCATCTGGTCGTGATCGCGCTGCACCACCACGTGCTCCCGATGCCAGAG
>JASLGD010000296.1 GCA_030150305.1 Caldimonas sp.
CGCGCTGCGCGCCGCGAGCTAGGCGGCGCGCGCGCGGCGTCGCCGATGCTGCGCGCGGCGACCTAGGCGGCGCGCCCGCCCGCCGCCATCGCGCGGCGGTCGATCCGAAGGCGTGCGACGAGCACCGCGCACATGCCGGCAGCGGCGGCGGCGAGACCGATCGTCGCCATCGCCCAGAAGCCGCGCGCGCCCTGCATCCACGCCGGGCTGATGCCGGCGAGGTCGAACGCCATCACGTAGCCGCCGCCGAGTCCGATCCCCCACACCGCGAAGACGTAGACGACGAGCGGCATCGTCGCGATCCGGTACGCGCGCAGCACGAACGCGGCGACCGTCTGCGTCGCGTCGGCGACGTGGAAGAGCGCGACCCACGCGAGCAGCGGCAACGCCGCGGCGGCGATCAGCGGATTGGCGGTGTAGAGCGCGACGACGTCGCCGCGCAGCAGGTACACGGTGCTGCCGACGATCGCCGCGATCGTCGCCGCGACCTCGAGCCCCGCCCAGCCGATCCGCCGCGCATCGGCCGCGTCGCCGGCGCCGATCTGCTGGGCGACGAGCGTGCTCGCGGCGTTGGCGATCGCGAGCGGCATCATGAACATCATCGCGACCAGGTTGGCTGCGATCTGGTGGCCGGCGACCGCGGTCGCGCCGATCCGCGAGACGAAGAACGCCATGAACGTGAAGCCGGTGACCTCGACGACGGTCGCGAGCCCGATCGGCACGCCGAGGCGAAGCAGCGCGGCGAGGCTGGCGCGCCGCGGCGGCGGCAGCGGCGCGCCGACGCCGAGGCCGAAGCGGCGATAGAACGGATCGCGATGCAGCAGCCAGAGCGCGCCGGCGAGCTGGCACCACATGACGATCGCGGTCGCGAGCGCGCAGCCGACGACGCCGAGCGCGGGGATGCGCAACGTGCCGAACGGCGTCGGCAGCGCGACGCCGAAGACGAGCAGCGCGCTGAGCGGCAGCTTGAGCGCGAGGCCGCCGGTCTGCATCGCCATCACCGCCTTCGGCCGCGAGACGGCGACGTTGAAGCCGCGAAACGCGGTGAAGACGAGCGCCGGCGGCAGCGCGAACGCGAGCCCGCCGAGATAGCTGCGCACGCGCGCGGCGACCGCGGGCTCGGCGCGCGAGAGCGCGAGGAACGGCTCGGGAGCGAGGAGGACGAGACAGCCCGGGATCGCGAGGAAGACCGCGAGCCACACCGACTGCTGCAGCTCGTGGCCGGCCTCATGGGCCTTGCCGCCGCCGAACAGCTGCCCCGCGATCGGTCCGATCGCGAGGACGACGCCCATCAACCCGACGAAGACCGAGATGTAGACGGCAGCGCCGACGGCGAGCGCGGCGAGCTCGGTCGCGGTCGTGCGCGCGACGAGCACGGTGTCGACGGTGCTGAACGCGAGCACCGCGACCTGGCCGACGAAGACCGGCCACGCCAGCGGCGCGATGCGGCGCATGCCCTGGCGCAGGCCGAGCCGCGTCATGCAGCCGCGGCGCGGTCAGGCTCGGTCGGAATGGCGGGGTGCTCGGTCGCGCGCTCGGCGTAGTGGTTGAAGCGCCAGGCGGTGCCCTCGCGCGTGATGCGGCGCCAGGTCGCGCGCTTCTCCGCGGGCGTCATCTCGGTCCAGCGCTGCACCTCGAGGAAGGTGCGGCCGCAGCCCTTGCATACCGCGTCGCCCTGGCTCGTCGAGCAGATCGCGATGCACGGCGCATCGGGAGTCGTCGCGTACCACGCGAGCCACGCCTCGCGCGCTGCGGCGGGCATCGAGTCCTCATCGCACTCGAGCTCGTGGTAATACACCATCAGCGCATAGACCTCGGCGAGCGCGCGCACCTCGGCGCACGCGGTGATGCCGTCGGGCGACGGGCGACGCTCGCGCCACCAGTTGATGGCCGATTCGATGTCGGTGATGTGCAGGGCGGCCACGGGGGCAGCGAGGATAGCGCGGCGACGCATCCGGTGCGTTCGCGAGCGAGCGCGGCCCCGCACGCGCGAGGTCGACGCCGCCTCGCGAGGCCTCCCGCCGCGGCGCGCTCGCCGCCTCGCGTGCTCGGCTCGCGTCAGCGCGGCGCGCTCGCGGCGCCCGGGATGATGACGACGGTCGGCGGGCCTTGCGTCGTCGTCGTCGTCTCGCGCAGGATGCCGCCGCCGGCGACGCTGCCCGACGTCGTCGTCTTCTGGTTCGGCGCGTTGCTGCCTTCGATGCGAGCGAGGCAGTCGGCCTTGTCCTTCGGCGGCAGCGGATTGCAGCGGTCGATCGCGTTCTGCCGCGCCGAGCCGGTGTTGTCGAGGCGGTTGCGCTTGCGCTCGTCCTGCGCGGCACCGGCCTCCTTCAGGCAGGTCGCGCGGTCTTCGGCGGTGCGGCCGGCGTCGCAGTCGGCGCGGTCCTTGGCGTAGGTCGACTTCGCTGTGGTCTGTGCCGCCGCGTCGGCGGCGTATCCAGGCGGACCGGCGAGGGCAGCGGCGCAGCCGACCACGATCAAGCCCGTGAGCGATGCGATGTTCTTCAGCATGGTCGTCTCCGATGCGCGCCATCCTGACCGGCGGCGCGGCGTGCGGAGACGGTAGGCGAGCACCTGATCACGGTGCGTAGGACGGCACCGCGCCGGGCCGCCGCCGAACTGCGCGTCGTCGCCTCGGGCCGGCGAGAATGCTGCGCAGCACCATGCCTGCGATCCCCGCCGCTCCGCCCAGCCGCCTCGCGATCGACGCGAGCGCTCGCGTGCTCGCGCGATCCACGCCGGCCGCCGGCGCCGACGGCTTCTCGCTCCTCGAGCTGATGATCGTGATCGCGATCATCGTCATCCTCGCGCTGATCGCGCTGCCCGGAATCCCCGACAAGGTGGTCCGCGAGCGCATCGCCGAGGCGATCAAGCTCGCCGACATCGTCAAGCCGCCGATCGCGGCCGCCTGGAGCACGACCGGACAGCTGCCGGTCGACAACGCCGCCGCGGGTCTGCCGGTCGCCGACAAGATCGTCAACGACATGATCAGCTCGGTCGCGGTCGAGTCCGGCGCGATCCAGATCACGTTCGGCAACAAGGCCAACGTCGCGATCAACGGCAAGGTGCTGAGCCTGCGACCCGGAGTGATCGCCGATGCGCCGATCGTGCCGATCTCGTGGGTCTGCGGCAACGCCGACCCGCCGGGAAAGATGACGGTGCGCGGGCTGAACAAGACCGACGTCGCCGAGCGCTACCTGCCGCTCGCGTGCCGCGCGTCGCACGCGGCGGCGCCGTGACCGCGTTCGACCCGCCGGGCAGCGACGGCACCGGGTTGCGTCGCGCCGGCAAGGAGCTGCTCTCGCTCGCGCTCATCGAGGCGCGCAACCACACGCTGCGCTGGGCCGCCGCGCTCGAGGCGAGCGACGGCGGCCGCGCGCTCGTCCTCGACGGCGCACCCGCCGAGGCGCTCGCCGAGCTCGATCCGCCGCTCTGGACGTTCGGCCACATCGGCTGGTTCCAGGAACGCTGGATCGCGCGCAACGTGCAGCGCGCTCGCGGCGAGGCCGCCGACCCGGCGCAGCCGCGGCTGGCGTCGATCGTTGCGGGCGTCGACGACCGTTATGACCCGGCCGAGGTCGAGCGCCCGCGCCGCCACGAGCTCGCCCGCGGCGCGCTGCCCGACCTGCAGGCGACGCGCGCCTACCTCGTCGAGTCGCTCGAGACGACGCTCGAGCTGCTCGCCGCG
>JASLGD010000350.1 GCA_030150305.1 Caldimonas sp.
ACTCGCTCGAGCACGTCACCGACGCCTACAAGCGCTACCTCGAAGGGCGCATCCGCGCCCACTTCAAGCTCACCGGAACGCCCTTGCGGATCGAGATGCGCTCGTCGAAGAATCCATTCGTGCAAAGTCGCTCATGAGGCATGGCCTTACAGCACGCGCGAGGGAATCGCTGTGATAAGGTGGTCCGCTCCAGAACACATCACGGAGCATGAACGTGAGCAACAAAGGGCAGCTACTACAAGACCCCTTCCTGAACCTGCTGCGCAAGGAGCACGTTCCGGTTTCCATCTACCTCGTCAACGGAATCAAGCTGCAGGGCCACATCGAATCGTTCGACCAGTACGTCGTTCTCCTGCGCAACACCGTCACCCAGATGGTCTACAAGCACGCGATCTCGACCGTCGTCCCCGGCCGTGCGGTGAACTTCCAGACCCAGCCCGAAGCTTCCGATCACCCTTGAGGCCCGGTTCGCCTCCCGGACGGCGCCGTTGAACGCGACCCGCCAGAGCGAGCGCGACGCGCCGGCGCGCGCGATCCTCGTCGGCGTCGACCTCGGCGGCCGGGCAGCGTTCGACGAATCGCTCGACGAGCTCGCGCTGCTCGCCGAATCGGCGGGCGACGTCGTCGTCGAGCGCGTCGTCGCTCGCCGCAAGGCGCCCGACGCCGCCTTCTTCGTCGGCTCCGGCAAGGCCGACGAGATCAAGGAGCTCGTCCAGCTGCACCAGGCCGAGGTCGTGATCTTCGACCAGGCGCTCTCGCCGGCGCAGCAGCGCAATCTCGAGCGCCACCTCGGCGTCGCGGTCGCCGACCGCACGATGCTGATCCTCGAGATTTTCGGCGAGCGCGCGCGCAGCCACGAAGGCAAGCTCCAGGTCGAGCTGGCGCGCCTGCAGTACCTGTCGACGCGGCTGGTGCGGCGCTGGAGCCACCTCGAGCGGCAGCGCGGCGGCATCGGCACCCGAGGCGGCCCGGGCGAGGCGCAGATCGAGCTCGACCGGCGCATGATCGGCGAGCGCATCAAGAGCATTCGCAAGCAGCTCGAGCGCGTCAAGCGCCAGCGCAGCACGCAGCGGCGTGCGCGCGAGAAGAACGAGACGTTCCGCGTCTCGCTCGTCGGCTACACCAACGCCGGCAAGTCGACGCTCTTCAACGCGCTCGTGCACGGCGACGTCTACGCCGCCGACCAGCTGTTCGCGACCCTCGACACGACGACGCGCAGGCTCCATCTGCCGGGCGCCGGTCGCACGGTCGCGCTGTCCGACACGGTCGGCTTCATCCGCGACCTGCCGCACACGCTGATCGAGGCGTTCCAGGCGACGCTGCAGGAGGCCGCCGACGCCGACCTGCTGCTCCACGTCGTCGACGGCGCCACCCCCGAATTCGCCGCCCAGATGGCCGAAGTCGAGCGCGTCCTCGGCGAGATCGGCGCTGCCGACGTGGCGCAGATCGTCGTCTTCAACAAGCTCGACCAGATGGCCGAGACCGAGCGTCCGCGCGCGCTCGTCGACACGATGGAAGTCGCGTCGCGTCGGCTGCCGCGCGTCTTCGTCAGCGCGTTGAGCGGCGAGGGCCTCGACCTGCTGCGCGACCGCATCGCCCTTGCCGCCGCCGGAGCCGACTTGAACGCCGTGCCCGCGCCCGCATCTGGCGACGTCGGTCACGCTGCGTTCGCGAGCGGCGGCGACGAAGAAGCGCCTGCCGACCGCACCGGCACCTATCATTCGCACGCGTGAGCGCTCCCGCTCGCATCGTTCTTCCCGCCGCCGAACAACCGCCGATGACCCTGCCAGCCGAGTTCGATCGATCGTCCTTCGCGCGACGGCTCGCCGCCGCAGCGGCAGCGGGACGCGCGTGGCTGAATGCAGCAGTGGCGCGCGCGCTCGGCCGCCGGGCGGCGTCGCAGCCGGCGGGAGTGACGCTCCTCGAGAACGGCCGCAACGACGGTCCGCCCGACCTCGACGAGCTCTGGCGCGACTTCAACAGGAAGCTGAGCGGCCTCTTCAGCGGCCGCGGCTCGCGCCGCGGCAACGGCGGCGACTCGGGAGGCGGCCCGAACTTCCAGCCCAACCTGAAGAGCGCCGGCGTCGGCGCCGCCCTGATCGGCGGCGTGATCGTGCTGATCTGGCTCGGCAGCGGCGTCTTCATCGTCCAGGAAGGGCAGCAGGCCGTCGTGACGTCGTTCGGGCGCTACAGCCACACCGTCGACGCCGGCTTCCAGTGGCGCTTCCCGTACCCGTTCCAGGCGCACGAGACGGTCAACGTCACGCAGCTGCGCTCGACCGAGGTCGGCCGCAACTCGATCTCGCAGGCGACCGGCCTGCGCGACTCGTCGATGCTGACGCAGGACGAGAACATCGTCGACATCCGCTTCACGGTGCAGTACCGGCTCAAGGACGCCAAGGATTTCCTGTTCCAGAACCGCGATCCCGAGAGCGCGGTGACGCTCGCCGCCGAATCGGCGGTGCGCGAGATCGTCGGCCGCAGCAAGATCGACTCGGTGCTCTACGAGCAGCGCGACGCGCTCGCCAACGATCTCGTCCGCTCGATCCAGGCGCAGCTCGACCGGCTGAAGACGGGGATCCTCGTCGTCAACGTCAACGTGCAGAGCGTGCAGCCTCCGGAGCAGGTGCAGGCTGCGTTCGAGGACACGCTGAAGGCGACCCAGGACGCCGATCGCCTGAAGAAGGAAGCGCAGGCGTACGCCAGCTCGGAGATTCCGAAGGCGCAGGGCACCGCGGCGCGGCTGCGCCAGGAGGCCGAGGGCTACCGCTCGCGCGTCGTCGCGCAGGCCGAGGGCGACGCCGACCGCTTCGCCCGCCAGCTCGCCGAGTACCAGAAGGCGCCGCAGGTGACGCGCGAGCGGCTCTACATCGACACGATGCGCGAGGTCTACTCGAACATCACCAAGGTCATGATCGACGCCCACAACAGCACGAACCTGCTGCAGCTGCCGGTCGACAAGCTGCTGCCCGCCGGCGCCGCGGCTGCCGCCTGCAGCAGCAGCTTGTCGACCGGCAGCTGCAGCAGGTTCGTACTGGTGTGGGCGTCGATAATGACCGTGGTGA
>JASLGD010000300.1 GCA_030150305.1 Caldimonas sp.
GACGGGACCACATGGAATCACCGTCAATGAATGGTCACCCTGCTCGGTGAACGACATCGACCGTTGGTTCGAGCGAACCGCCCGCCGTGAGGGCCGCACCGTTTCGCTGTACTCGTGCCTGCTCACCGGCAGACTGTTCGCGTACTTCCGCTACCGCATGCGATTCGTGCTGGTGCTCGACACGTCGCGGTTCATCGTCCACGTGGCGGAGTTCCTGATCATCCTCACTGCCCTCGGTGGGCTGGCGGCGTTCACCGTGATGATCCTGCGCGTCGGCAGCCTGATCGTCAGCGGGGCGTGGTGGGGACTTCTCGAGATCATGCGCGAGCGGCTCAGGGATTTCTCCCAGTCGGGGAACAGCGAGGGCGCCGAGCGCGAGATCGGCCGCTGGCTCATCCTTTCGGTGATGGCGGCAACGATCGTGACAGTCGGCGGTGGCATCGCGTTGGTGCTTCTGCTTCCGTCCGACCACGACTACGTCGGGCACCTCTATGCCTTCCTGGTCATCATCGAGCTGGCCTTGCGACTGCCCGTCCGGGTACTCCACTCCGGGATGTTCGCGACGCGGCGCATCTACCGACCGATGTGGTCGATGTTCGCGCCGACCGTAGTTCAACTCTTGGTAATCGGCGCAGGCGTCGCGTTCTATCCGACCGCAGCCGTCGTCCTGGCGATCATCGCGTCGAACGCACTCGGCATCTGGATCACGGTGCACTTCACGTTGCGGCTCTATCGACTGACGGGCCAGTGGCCGAAGTTTCGGGGTGACGGGCGTTCGCTTCGCTGGCTGCTTCCGTCGATACCGCTGCGGCTCGGCGTCGAAACGACACTGGCCGGGCTCGGGCTGCGCCTCGACGCGGTGGCGGTTCTCGCGATCGCGGGGATCTACGGCACCAGCACTCGTGCCTTCGACGTCAGTGCGGGGTACGAGGCGTGGCGCGACATCGACGTCTTCCAGTTCTTCTACCTGGTGCTGCCGCTCTTCCGAGGTGCGTACGAGGCCACTAGCGTCTTCTACTTCGACTTCGTCCGGTTGCGCCGCATCCCGGCGCTTCGTGAGTTCCGACTGCCGTTCTTCCACCGCCTGCTGTTGACGACGCCGGTGATCACGCTGTTCTACTGGGGTCTCGGGGTGGCACTGGGGCTGCTGGTCCTGCCCGACGTGCCGTTCAGCTTCCTGCTCGCGCTGCTGCCCCTTTTCATCGTTCGCAGTCTGATCGGCGTGTACCAGTTCCGGCTGTTCGCCGAAGGTCAGTTCCGCACGCTGAACGTGACGTTCCTGTTGAGCGGTGTGCTGTTCTGGCTCGTCTGGATGGACGTCAATCCGCGCTCGGATCTCGCCCAGCTCACTGCCGCCATGATCACGCTGCTCATCATCCACATCAATCTACAACACTTCCAGGACCGCAAGACGGAGCTGCCGACGCTGCTGTCGCTGCGGGACTGGATCCGCATGTTGGCTGACGAGCCTGCAGCGGTACGCGTTGGCAAGCTGATGATTCCGGAATGGGTCCCGACGCGGCAGCGCTCCGGCGCGGTGCAGGTTTTGGGTGAAACATTGACTGGCAGAGGCTATTTCGCGTACCTTTCGCCGACGACCGTCGTCCACTACGAGCGCACCTTCGACGGAGATTCGGGCGCGGCGGCGCACCTGAGGGTTCAGACGCTCACCGGCGGCGCCGCGAACCGGGGCTGGCTGCTGCCGCAGGCAGCCAACGGACGCGATGCGCTGGAGCAGACCGTTGCCAAGGACTGGCTGCCGCCGATCGACATGGCGTCGCTGGACGGCGAACCGACGGCCCTGGTGTCCGAATTTCGCGCTCTCTTCCCCACGGGCGTCGTCACGGACCTGGAAACGTCTGCGGGACAACGGGACATGCGCAGGGTTGAGCGAGGATTGCTTGCGCGAATTCTCCCGACGGCGCTGAAGAGCCGCGCGGACGGAATGAGTGTCGTCCAGCTGTCGGGGCGCTGGATCACGTCGATCTTCGACGGAGGCCGACTGCGGCTGATCTTCGTCCTGCCACCGGAATTCGAGTACCAGCAGTTCCAGAGCTGGTTGCGCAGCGTGCGGGCATGGCACGCGGGCAGCCCTACGGCGGAGGGTGCGAGCCGTGTCGGCACCCATTGAACCGATCGACGTCGAGCGCCTGCTCGCCGAACCAAGCAGCTATGAGGACACCATCCTTCGGATCTTCTCCAAGAAGAGCGTTCGCGGATCGGCGTTCAAGGACGTCGGCGACGGCGTCACGTACTTCAGCACGGCGTCCGATCGGAAGACGCTGGCCAGGACGATCGCCCGCGCTGTCGCGTCCGGCGAATACGAGCCGCGGCCCGTCGATCTCTGGTTTCTCGAGGACGGCGCGAAGCGCCGCGCGGCGCACAAGTCGACGTTCGCCGACCACGTCGTCGGGTCGACGCTGTTTCGGCTGTTGTCGCACAACGCCCGTTGCCACGGGCTTCCCGGCGTCTACTCCTATCTGCCAGGGTTGACGAACCTCGGTGCCATGCGGGCGTTCGCCGAGTTCGTTCGCGACCACCGGAAGAAGATGGGTGCCAGGGGTTCTCCGCTGTACGTGCTGCAATCAGACTTCGAGGGCTACGGGGACAACCTTCCGGTGGGCCCGGATGCGGCACTGTGGGGGATCCTGCGCGAGATCACCGCACTCGGCAATCCTAACGGTGAAATAAGCCGCCATACATGGGATCTGATCACGTCTCTGGTGCGCCCCACCGTGCGAGACGAGGACGGCGCTCCGTTCACCCGGCTCAAGGGCATCGCGATGGGTACGCCGATCGTCCCGCTACTCGGCAACATCGCGGTGGTGCCGATGGACAAGGCGCTGGCGTCGATCGACGGCGTCTTCTACGCCCGGTACAACGACGACTTCATCATCGCCCACTCGGATCTCGGCGCGCTGCACGAGGCGGACGCGCGGATCGATGCCCTCGTCGACGAATTGGGCGTCAAGCGCAAGCTGAAGAAGGAGCTCCGAACCGCCCTCAGTGCCCCCGGCCGGCCGTCGACCGAGGACTCGGCGTACGGCGGATGTGACAGAATCCACTGCCTCGGTCTAACCGTAAGCGCCTCTGGCGCAGTGGCTTTGGGCCCGCGCAGGCTGAGTCGTCTGGTC
>JASLGD010000457.1 GCA_030150305.1 Caldimonas sp.
CACGCGCTGCCCGGCCGGTGGCAGAACGCATGGACGCTGGCAGCCGCGTTCGGGCTGTATCGCTCGCTGACGAGAAGACAGACGCCCGAGGTCCCGAGCGAGACGAACCCCTGGTGCGGCCGCACCGCACCGACGCCGACCGCGCTCGCCGCGTTGTCGCCGCCGCCGCCCGCGACCGCGATCCCCGCGCGCAGTCCCCAACGCGCGGCCAGCGCCGGTCGCAGCTGACCGGAGACCCGGCTGCCCTCGACCAGCCGCGGCATCTGGGCGCGGGTCAGGTGACCAGCCGCGAGAAGCTCATCCGACCAGGCGCGCCGGCCGACGTCGAGCCACAGCGTTCCCGAAGCATCCGACATCTCGCTGACGTGCTCGCCGGTGAGGCCGAGGCGAAGCCAATCCTTGGGCAGCAGCACGCGTGCCGTGCGCGCGAACACGGCGGGCTCGTTGTCGTGCACCCACAGGAGCTTCGGCGCCGTGAAGCCGGGCATCGCCGCGTTGCCGGCGATCTCGTGCAGCGACGGCGCGGCGGCCTCGAGCGCGGCGCATTGCCGCGCGCTGCGGCCGTCGTTCCAGAGGATCGCGGGACGCAGCACCGCGTCGGCCGCGTCGAGCAGCACCGCCCCGTGCATCTGTCCCGTCGGGCCGACCGCCCGCACGGCCGCAAGCTGCACGGGATGCGTTTCGCGCAGACGCAGCATCGCGGCGTCGAGCGCCGCCCACCAGTCCGCCGGATCCTGCTCCGACCAGAGCGGCTGCGGCCGACTCGTCGCGAGCGGCTCGGCCGCGCCGGCGACGACGCGATGGCCGTCGTCGACGACGACCACCTTCAGCTCGGACGTGCCGAGGTCGATGCCGAGGTACATGGCGCGACCGTCGGTCAGACGCCGCGGCCGAAGCGATGCTCCGCCTGGTGGCGGAACTCCGACGGCGTCATCCCCTTGAGCTCGCGAAAGCGCCGGTTGAAGTTGGCGACGTTGTTGAAGCCGACCTCGTAGCAGATGCGGGTGACCTGGCGATCGGTCTCCATCAGCAGCTGACACGCGCGGTTGACGCGCACGAGGTTGACGAAGTCGGTGAAGGTGTTGCCGGTGGCGCGGCGGAAGAAGCGCGAGAAGCGGCTCTCGCTCATGCCGAGCTCTGCGGCCGCCGTGCTCGCCAGCAGCGGCTCGGCGAGGTCGCCGGTGATGCGGTCGACGATGGCATTGATCTGCTCGAGTCCGGCATCGTCGTCCTTGCCCTGCATCTGCACGTTCGAAAGCAGTCGGTAGTCGGTGCAGCGCGCGAGGTCGGCGAGGAAGTCGCAGAACGCCGCGAAGCGGGCCAGGCCGCGCGCGTGCTTGACGCTCAGCCAGTGCTCGCGGCCGCGCTCCGACATGCCGAAGAACTCGATGCCGTGGCGGGCGCGCTCGAGGAGCGGCATCGCCTCGGCGAGCTCCGGAACGATCGCGGCCGCCTGCTCGATCGGCTCGTGCCGGAACTGGATCACGAGGTCGCGTTCGGCGACGCCGCCCTCCGGGATGTCGAACGAGATCCAGTTGTGCGGCAACCGCGGTCCGCAGAGGACGAGATGGCCGGGCTGGAACGGCCCGATCCAGTCGCCGACGAACGCCTTGCCGGAGGTCGACGTGATCAGGTGCAGCTCGTACTCGTCGTGGAAGTGCCAGCGCGCGAGCGGCGTCGGAAAGCCGTGGGCGAGGCAGCGCACGAGGCCGGCATCTGCGGGCGGCTCGTAGCCGAGCGAAGGCGAGCGCGCGTAGTCGTGCTCCAGCTCGGGCTGGCGCTGGCGCGGCAGGCTGCGGTCTCGCGCGGCGGTCATCGTCTGTCTCGTGCTCGGTCGATGGGCGGGTGTCGTCAGCTCATGACGTTGCCGCCGTCGACGTTGAGCGTCTGCGCCGTAATGTAGGACGACTCGTCGCTGGCGAGAAACACCGCGGCGCCGGCAACGTCGCTCGCCGCGCCCATGTAGCCGAGCGGGACGGCCTTGCCGACGGCGATCTTCTTCTCGCCCGGCTGCAGATGCTCGTAGCGCGCGAACAGCGCATCGACGCCCTGCCACATCGGCGTGTCGATGACGCCGGGGGCGATCGCGTTGACGCGGATCCGGTGCGGCGCCATCGCGAGCGCGGCGCTTTGCGTGTAGCTGATCACCGCCGCCTTGCTCGCGCAGTAGTGGGCGACCAGCGCCTCGCCGCGCCGCCCTGCCTGCGAGGCGAGGTTGACGACGCTGCCGCGCCGGCCGGCGGCGACGAGTCGGCCCAGCACCGCCTGCATGACGAAGAACATGCCCTTGACGTTGACGTCGAACAGACGCTCGTACATCGCAGGGTCGGACTCGAGGAGCGGCGCCATGTCGAACACGGCGGCGTTGTTGAAGAGCACGTCGACGGTGCCGAAGCGCGCCGCAGCAGCGTCGACGAGAGCGCCGATCGCGTCGACCTTCCTCACGTCTGCTGCGGCGTAAGCGAGCCGATCCGGATGACGCGCCAGCAGCGCGGCGAGCCCCTTGCTCGGCTCGGGCGCCAGGTCGACCGCGGTGCAGCACGCGCCTTCGGCGAGGAACGCCTCGGTGACGGCGAGGCCGATGCCGCCGCCGGCACCGGTCAGGAGCGCGTGACGCGAGGCGAGGCGTTGCGACGACGCCATCTAGTCCGCCCCCACGAAGGCCTGCACGCGCTCGTGCGCGCTGCGCACGGCCGCGACGAGCACTTCGTTGCCGGCGAGGTCGGCAAAAAGCAGCGGATCGCGGCAGAACGCGAGGAGCGGATCCGCTGCGCCGAAGAACGCGTGCGCGGTCGCGCTGTCCATGACGCCGTCCTGGTAGGCGTAGGCGAGCTCGCCGCGATGCCAGCGCCCGAGAAACGCGAAGAAGAGCGCCGGCAGCATGGCCGTGCTCGCGATCGACTGGCCACGCGCGATCCGTTCGCGCAGCGTCGGCGCGACGAAGCCCGGGATCTTCGAGAAGCCGTCCATCGCGACGCGCTGGTTGGTGTCGCGAACGAACGGATTGCCGAAGCGCTCGAGGACGGTGTCGCGATAGGCGTGGAGGTCGATCGGCGCCGGGTGCTCGGGAGTGTCGAGGCACGGGATCACGTCGTCGGTCACGTAGTCCCAGGCCATCTTGCGGATCGCCGGCACGGCCATGTCCTCGTGGATGAACGAGAGGCCGCGCAGCGAGCCCGCCCAGGCGACGCAGCTGTGCGTCGCGTTGAGGATGCGGATCTTCGCCTCCTCGTGGGCATGGACCGAGTCGACCATCTCGACGCCGACGCGTTCCCAGGCCGGCCGGCCGGCGGCGAAACGGTCCTCGATCACCCACTGGATGAAGCTCTCGGCCATGACCGGCGCGGCGTCGTCGACGCCGGTCGCGCTCCGCACGCGCTCGCGCACGTCGGCGCCCGGGCGCGGCGTGATGCGGTCGACCATCGCGCACGGGCAGGTCGTGCTGGCTTCGACCCACGCGTGCAATTGCGCGTCGCCGCCACGGTCGAGGAATTCGAGCAGGCCGGCGCGGAAGCGCGATCCGTTGCTGCGCAGGTTGTCGCAGTTGAGGAGCGTCACCGCGCCGCCGCCACGCCGCATCCGCTCGCGCAGGATCGCCGCGACCGCGCCGTAGATCGTCGCGCACGCGCGGCCCTCGAGGTCGGCGCGCAGGTCGGCGTGCGAGAGGTCGAGCCGGTCGTTGGTGTCCAGGTAGTAGCCGGCCTCGGTGACGGTGAACGAGATGATCCCGGTCGACGTCTGCGCGCCGACCGCAACCAGCCGGTCGAGGGTCGGCGTGAACGGCACCACTTCGCGAATCGACGTGATCCGCTCGTAGTGCCGCTCGCCCTGCGGCGTCACCGTCTCCAGCGTGTAGGCGCCCTGCTGCGCCGCCAGCGCGTTCGCGGTCGCTTCCATGTCGGGGCGGATGTTGCCGGCCACGATCGACCACGAGCGATCTCCCGACTCGCGCAGATGGT
>JASLGD010000490.1 GCA_030150305.1 Caldimonas sp.
AGCGCACCTCGACCTGATCGCCCTGGTGCACCCTCAGCGTCTCGTCGCCCTTCACGCTTCCGCCCTTGAGCTCGACCGAGAAGGACTGAGATGGCGCCGCTGCGGCGGCGCATCCGATGGCCGTGAGCGCGACCAGCACGAGCAGGCGCAGGCGTAGGCGGTGAAGGCTGGTCATGGTGAGTTCGCCGGATGAGAAGCAGACGATGCTATGGACCGGCTGGGTCGCGCAGAAGACGACGAGATGTTAAGTCGTTCACTTCGGGTGAACGTGCTAACCCCTTTCGGCCGAGGCGGTCCGGTCGCGCATCATGGTGCGAGCTTCGAACGAGAGAGTTTTGCGACAGCCGTCTCGCGCTCGCGACCGCTCTACACGTCGGGTTAACCGAGCGGACGCGCGAATGCCGCTTCGACGCGGCGGCACTGCGGGTTGACAGCGCGCGACGTGCCCCGTAGCGTGCATCCGCACCGGGATCCCTGAAAGGTACGTATGCCGCCGATCACGCTGACCCTGTACCGCGGAGAAAAGAGTCAGTGGTGGCCCGCCCCGGACATCCGCCTGATGAGCGGGATGACCCTGTACCAGCCGTGGCTGGGCACGACGGTGTTGGAGCTTTGGACCCAGCTGCAGAACCAGGTCGCGGGACAGTTGGGACTGACCTTGGAGAAGAAAGTGGCCGCGTTCGCCCAGTACCTTCGGGCCCAAGGGCGGCCTTTTGCGCTGGCCACGGCGTGGACAACCGTCGGTGCCTTCACCTTTGACTACAACTACGTCATCAAGATCCCCAACGTGCAACTGTTCCTGTGGGGCGGCACCAAGGATCTGCCGGCAGTCGGGCCCTGCGCCCCCTTCACGATGCCCCACGATGTCAAGGCCGACTACATCGTCCTGAACGGCGCCAACCTTGCGCAGTCGACAATCCTGGGCTTCGGCCACAACACCGGCACGCGAGAGATCACCTTCTTTCACGACATGCCACTGAAGTTCATCGACTCCTGCAACAGCAAGCCGCCGAGCCAACTGGGAATCAAGAACAAAGACGACCTGAGCTTCGACCAGAAGGTGAAGTACGCGAAGTTTCTGAGATAGGGCTTGGTCGTCGCGGAGCCCACCGAGTTGCTGGTTCCCGGGACGGGCAAGTTGGCACGTGCCCGGCTTGAGCTCCAGGACGGGAGTCCGGAGGCGCGCGTAAGCGGACGTGACGCCGTCCGTCCGGACGCAGGGACGGATCGTTCGGAGAGACGCTATCTGCTCGACGAGGTGCCGATCGGTGTCGACGATCCGGGGGACCCGCGCAGCCATCTGACGAATCCGACCGCATAGGCGCCCACAGGGATAGTCATCACCACCGCCGCGATGAGGAGCATGAAGAGGCCGAGACCTTGCGTGTCGACGGTGTGGCGCGTGCCAAGCATGTACGGCAGCAGGTAAGCCCAGGCGGCAAACCATCCGCAGAGGATCGCGACGGACAGCATCACGTGCAGGACGCGCCACCAAGTACCGGCGCCGGCGAATGCGCCTGCCGAAGCGACCAAGAATGCGACGGACAGCAGCACGAACCAGTAGTCGCGGTGGCCGGGTGGCCCTGCGAAGCCGAGGCCCACGAGGAGGCCGAACAACAGGTAGATGACGCCGAAGAACGGCTTTCGCTTTTTACTCATGGCACGTTCGCTGGACCGCGCGAAGCCCGCGCGGCGACGACTGTCCCACCGTTGGGTCCGAGCGTGATCGCGAGCTTCGCCGGTACCGTGACGTTGTCGTCACGGGTGCATTGAACGCCACTCTTGCGTAGCACTCACCGCCTATGGAGGGGCAGCTTGTTCACGCGTTTCCGAGCATGGTTCTGGGAGAGGTCTGGATCGCGAAAATATCGATGCTGATCGGGCCGGCAGGAGGTGCCGCGACCGCAGGTTGGTCGCCCTCAGGTCAGCAGCCTCACGACTGCACGCGAAGTCAGAATGCGACTCTTCGGAATCGCACGCTCTCAGAACCGCTCGACCCAAGGGCGCACCTCGATCTCCCACGACCAGGAATTGCGCGGCTGGGCCAACAGGTGCATGTAAGTTGACGCCACCGCGTCCGGATCGAGGCGGTCGTCCTTGCCATCGTCGGCAGCGGCCCCCGCGGGCCGGATGCTGCCGTCGACGACGATGTGTCCGACGTGAATGCCTTGCGGCATCAGCTCGCGCGCCATGCTCTGCGCGAGTCCACGAAGCGCGAACTTGCCCATCGCGAACGCAGCCGATTGCGGATAGCCCTTGACGCCAGCCGAGGCACCCGTGAACAGAAGCGCGCCCTTGCCCATCGGCAACATGCGTCGCGCGGCCTGCTGCGCGACGAGAAACGCTCCGTACGCCGTGACCGAGACGGCGCGGGCCACGGCGCCCGGGTCGACTTCGACGAACGGCCCGCGCACGCGCTGGCTCGCGTTGTAGACGACCACCTCCGGTGCGCCGCCGAGTTGCTCGGTGGCGGCATCGAACAGCGCTGCGACGGCGTCGGCGTCGGTCGCATCGCAGGTCATCGCGCCTGCACCGGTCTCTCTCGCTATCGCTTCCAGCTTGTCGCGCCCACGCGCCGCGACGACGACACGCATGCCGGCGTCAGCTGTGAAGGTACGCGCCAGGCTGGCGCCCAGACCGGGCCCCGCACCGACGATCAGGGCACTCTCATAAGGAAAGGTCGGCATCGCTTGCTTTCAGGGAAGTGGTGGAACAGGGGGGCGAATGCCCCAGCTCAGCGCACCGTCGTCGCGTCCTGGTTGAACAGGACCGAACGGGTCTCACCGCTGACGACCGGCGCCGTGTTCACCTCCTTGGCCCGCGCGTAGGCGCGCACGGTGCCAGGTCGTTCGCGAACGCGGTCGAACCAAGCCGCCAACGCCGGAAAGTCCGCCAGCCTCTGTCGCTGGCGCTCGTGCGGCACGATCCAGGGGTAGCACGCCATGTCGGCGATCGAGTAGTCGCCGGCGATGTAGGGCCGACCGTCGGCCAGGTGCTTGTTCAGCACCGCATACAGCCGCCCCGTTTCCTTGACGTAGCGCTCGATGGCGTAGGGCAACTGCTCGGGCGCGTACTGCACGAAGTGGTGGTTCTGTCCGGCCATCGGGCCGAGCCCGCCCATCTGCCAGAACACCCACTGGATCGCGTCGTAACGGCCGTAGAGGTCGGCGGGCAGGAACTTGCCGGTCTTTTCCGCGAGATACAGCAGCATCGCGCCGGACTCGAAAATCGAGATCGGTTTGCCGCCGCCCTTCGGCTCGTGATCGACCATCGCCGGGATGCGGTTGTTCGGCGAGACGCGCAGGAACGCCGGCTCGAACTGCTCGCCCTTGCCGATGTTGACGGGAAGG
>JASLGD010000529.1 GCA_030150305.1 Caldimonas sp.
GATCACGCCGGCCGGCGTCGTGACGACGTTCGCAGGCGTTCAGGGAAACAGCGGCTTCGCCGACGGGACCGGTGCGGCTGCGCAGTTCAGCGGCGCCTCCGCGATCGTCACCGACCCGGCGGGCAATGCCTACATCGCCGACGCCAACAACAACGTCATTCGCCAGATGACGCCCGGCGGCGTGGTCACGACCCTCGTCGGTGGCGGCGGCCCGCTCGGCAGGGCCGCGGGATTTGCCGACGGGACCGGCACGTCCGCCCTCTTCAATGCGCCGCAGGGTCTGGCGCTCGATGCGTCGGGCAATCTCTATGTCGCCGACACAGGCAACTCGGCCATCCGCAAGGTCACGCCGGCAGGGGTGGTGAGCACCCTGGCAGGAGGCGCCGCGCCGGGTGCTCCGGGGTTTGCCGACGGCACTGGCTCCGCTGCACGCTTCTCCACTCCCACCGAACTTGCGAACGCGCCGTCCGGCGGCCTGTACGTGCTCGACCAAGGGACGCAGGCGGTTCGGCTGGTCTCGGCATCCGGAGTCGTCACGACGCTCGGCAAGACCTCGGCTGCCACGCCGACCGGCGCGATCGCTGCCTCGACCTTCGCGATGCCGCTGGGTGCTCCTGGCATTGCCACCGACGCGACAGGCAGCCTCTACCTGAGCCTCGGTTGCGCGATCCAGAAGGTCGGACCGTGAGGGCTGCTCGCGCGTGAACGCACGACGGCGAGAAGCGCGCAGTCGTGACGTGGGCGATGCAAGAATGGAGGCATGCCCGACGAGCCGCTCACGGTCACCCTGCGTGCCGCGCACGCGGGGGATCGCGAGGCGGCGAACCGCGCTTACGCCGCGCTCTACCCCGAGCTGCTCAAGATCGCGCGCGCCCGGCTGCGCCGGCACCAGCCGAACACGCTGCTCGACACGCAGGCGCTGGTCCACGAGAGCTTCATGCGGTTCGTCCAAGCCGACAAGATCGGCATCGGCGATCGCAAGCACTTTTTCACCTACGCAGCCAAGACGATGCGCAACATCGTCATCGACTTCGCACGCCGTCGCCAGGCCGAGCGTCACGGCGGTGCGGCCGAGCGCGTCACGCTCGACACGCATCTGCTCGGCGAAGGCCTGCAGGACACGTCGGTGATCGACATCGACAATGCGCTGCGCGAGCTGGAGGCGCTCGATCCGGCGCTGGCGCAGGTGGTGGAGATGCGTTATTTCGGCGGCTACACCGACGGCGAGATCGCGGCGGCGATGGACATCGCCGATCGCACCGTGCGACGGCACTGGGACAAGGCGCGCGCGTTCATGCTCGCGCAGCTCGAGCCATGAGAGCAGCGAGCGATCGGTGTCGCCTCGCACCGCGACGCTGAGCGCGCAATGACCATTCCAGCCGGGCTCTGGCCGCGCATCTCGCAGCTGCTTGATGCCGCCATCGTGCTCGATCCCGCAGGGCGCGCGCCTTGGCTGGCGAGGTTGGATCTCGAGCACCCCGAAGAAGCGGTGCACGTGCGCAGGTTGCTCGCCGCGCACGAGCGAGCAGACCGCGACGACGTCCTCCGCCCGCTGCCCGCCGAGTTTCTCGCCGCGGCCTTCGCCGACCAAGGCGACGGAAGATTGGCGCCGGGACAGATGCTCGGGCCGTATCGCCTGATCGAGCGCATCGGCGAGGGCGGCATGGCGTCGGTCTGGCTCGCCGAACAGACGGTCAACGTCGTTCGCCGCGTCGCCCTCAAGATTCCTCACGCCGGGCTCGAGGACGCTGCGGCGATGACGGCGCGCTTCGCGCACGAGCGCGATTTCCTCGCAGGTCTCGAGCACCCGCACATCGCGCGCCTCTACGACGCCGGCGCCAGCGCAGACGGCCTGCCGTATCTCGCGATGGAATGGATCGACGGGGTGCCGATCACGCGCTACGCCGACGAGCACACGCTCGACGTCGCGGCCCGCATCGCGCTCTTTCTCCAGGTCCTGCAGGCGGTTCGTTTCGCGCACGGGCGCCTCGTCATCCACCGCGATCTCAAGCCGTCGAACATCATCGTCACCGCAGACGGTCAGGTGAAGCTGCTCGACTTCGGCATCGCTCGCCTGCTCGAGGAGCCGCTCGGCGAGGAGGCTGCCACAACGAGCGCGATGCCGCGCGCGATGACGCCGCAGGCGGCGTCGCCCGAGCAGCTCGCGGGCGCTCCGCTCGGCACGACGTCCGATGTCTTCTCGCTCGGCGTCGTGCTGTTCGAGCTTCTCACCGGTCAGCGTCCGTATCGCCTCGAGACCGATCCGGGCGCGAGTGGAGCCACCGCATTTCACGCCGCACTCATCGCGACCGAGATCGCGGTGCCGAGCCGCCTGACGATCGACCCCGGCACAGCGGCGCAGCGCGCGACCACGCCCGCGGCGTTGCGGCGCGCGCTGGCAGGCGATCTCGACGCCGTCCTCGCCAAGGCGCTGATGAAGGAGCCTTCTCGACGCTACGAGTCGGCGGAGGCGTTCGCCGCCGACCTGGACCGTCATTTGCGCTTCGAGCCGGTCCACGCGCGCGGTGACGGCTGGGCTTACGTCGCTCGCCGCGCGCTTCGGCGGCACCGCACCGCGGCCACCGCAGGAAGCGTTGCGCTGCTGGCGCTTGCGGTCGCCGTCGGCGGGATCGCGTGGCAGGCGCACGTCGCGCGTCGGGAAGCCGATCGAGCGACGGCAGTGAAGAACTTCCTGCTCGCCGTCTTTCGCGCCAGCGACCCCAGAATCCCCTCGGACAAGCCGCGGGGTCAGATCACCGCGCGCGAGCTGCTCGATGCCGGCTCGACGCGCATCGAGTCCGACTTTCGCAATCAGCCCGAGCTCCAGATCGAGATGCTCGGCGTCGTCGGCTCGCTGTACCGGGAGCTGAACGAGACCGAGCGTCATCGGGCCGTGACCGCGCGCCGCGTCGCTCTCGCTGCCGCCTCGCCGGCGCGCTATCCGAACGTCGCCATCGAGGCGCTGCTCGACGATGCGGACGAAGCGCTCGTCGTCCCCGACCGCGAGAAGGCACGGGCCGCGCTCGATCGCGCCGACCCGTTGATCCGCGCCGCCGGCCTCGACGAGTCGCGGCTGCGCGCCGCCTGGTGGCGAGCGCGGGCGCGTGCCGAGCCGGCGAGCGATCTCGCTGCACAGGAGCGCGACCTGTCGCAATCGATGGCCCTGTATCGCCGCGTCGCGCCGCGCGATCCGGACTACGTCCGCGCTCTCGGGCAACAAGGCGAGATCGCCTTCAACGCGGGTCGCTACGACGCCGCCATCGAGCACATGCACGAGGCGATCGCCGCTGCCAGCAACGCCGACGAGCGCATGGACGGCGAAATGCTGGAGCAATGGGGCAATCTGGGCACGGCCAACATCGTCATCGGACACCTCGACGAGGCGTCAGCGGCGTTCGAGCAGGCGATCCAGCTGGCCGCGCGCACCTACGGAACGAGCCACCCGGAGTACTGGCGGCTCGCGAGCCAGAACGCAGCGCTGCTGCACATGATGGGGCGGCGCGACGCCGGCATCTCCCGCTTCGAGGCACTGCTCAAAGTGATCCCCGACCCACCGACGAACAGTGCCGGCTGGGGGGTCCTGAGCGAATACGCCGGACGCCTCGGCGCTCAGGGCGAGCCCGAGCGCGCCGTGCCGTGGATGGAGGGGGCAGAGCGCTTCGAGCAGCAGCACCCGAGCGCGCCGTTCGCGCTGCGCCGCTTGCGCCTCCTGCTCGGCAACCTCTATTCGCTGAGCGGGCGGCGCGAGGACGCCCGCCGCTTGCTCAAGGCATCCTTCGACGAATACCTGGCGAGCGACCCGCCAGGCTCGCAAGCGCGAATGATTGCCAGCGAGCGCTGGGCGCGCATCGAACTGGAAGACGGGCGGCCGGAAGACGCGCGGCGCCTGTTCGAGGAAGTCGTCGCTGCCGATAAGGGGCGCAATCTCACGGCAACGGCGCTGGCGCAGCTCGGTCTCGCGCGCGTCGAGCTCAGCCTAGGCCATGCCGCCTCGGCGGTGGCGCTGAGCGCGGCCGCGGTCGAGCGATGGCACGCCGTCAAGGGATACCGCGACGTGCGCGCCGGCCCGGTGATCCTGCGCGTGCAGGCTCGGGCGTTGCTGGCCGCCAAGGACGCGCCGGCGGCGCGGGCCGTAGCCGCCGACGCGCTGGCGCAAAGCCTGCGCTACGACGTCGCGACAGCGGCGTCGATCAGCGAAGCGCGCGCCTTGATCGCCGAGGCCGAGCGAGCAGCCGGCCCCCGCAACTGATCTGGCCGCGTTGGACGTCGATGTCCGGCGTACTTTGAAGGTTCCCCTTTGACCGAGGCAATCATCGTTTAGCGCTACTGGATCCCGGATGCCGAGACGGAGCGGCTACGTCTAGCTTCTGTGCT
>JASLGD010000016.1 GCA_030150305.1 Caldimonas sp.
CTCGGCGCCTCGGTGCCGCGCCAAGTGGTGCGCCACATCCTGCCGAACTCGCTCGGGCCGGTGATCGTCGCCGGCACGATCGACGTCGCGGCGGCCATCATCGCCGAGTCGACCCTGTCGTTCCTCGGCCTCGGCTTCCCGCCCGACATCCCCACCGGGGGCCGCATCCTCTTCGACAGCAAGGAGTACCTCGACAACGCGCCGCACTGGGCGCTGTTCCCCGGCAGCGCGATCTTCCTCGCGGTGCTCGCGATCAACTTCGTCGGCGACGGCCTGCGCGACGCGCTCGACCCGCGGCGGGTGCTGTAGATGGCGCTGCTCGAGATCGAGGACCTGCGCGTCCGGTTCCGCACCGACGACGGCTGGCTGCACGCCGTCGACGGCGTCGACATCGCGGTCGACCGCGGCGAGACGGTCTGCGTCGTCGGCGAGTCGGGCTGCGGCAAGACCGTCACCGCGATGACGATCCTGAAGCTGCTGCCGATGCCGCCCGGCAGGATCGTCGCCGGCGAGGTGCTCTGGCAGGGCCGCGACCTCGTCGCCGCGAGCAGCGAGGAGATGCGGCGCGTGCGCGCCAAGGAGATCGCGATCGTCTTCCAGGAGCCGATGACGTCGCTGAATCCCGTCTACACGGTCGGCGAGCAGATCGCCGAGAGCCTGCGCCTGCACGAAGGCATGTCGAGGAAGGCCGCGTTCGACCGCGCGATCGAAATGCTTTCGCTCGTCCGCATCCCGACTCCGGAGCGGCGCGTCCGCGACTATCCGCACCAGTTCTCGGGCGGCATGCGCCAGCGCGTGATGATCGCGATGGCGCTCGCGTGCAACCCGAAGCTCTTGATCGCCGACGAGCCGACGACCGCGCTCGACGTCACGATCCAGGCGCAGATCCTCGATCTGCTCGCCGAGCTGAAGGAGCGCCTCGGCATGGCGATCCTGCTGATCACGCACGCGATGGGCGTCGTCGCCGAGGTCGCTCAGCGGGTCGTCGTCATGTACGCCGGCCAGGTCGTCGAGGAGGCGACCGTCGAGGCGTTGTTCGCTCGCCCGCGTCATCCGTACACGCAGGGGCTGATCCGCTCGATCCCGCGGATCGACACCGCGGCGGTCAAGAAGGTGCGTCTCGAGCAGATCCCGGGCACCGTGCCCAAGCTGATCGCGCCGGCCGAAGGCTGCCGCTTCGCGGCGCGCTGCCGCTACGCAGTGGCCGAGTGCGTCGCGGCGACGCCGGCGTTGCGCGAGCCGGTGCCGGGGCACAAGGTGCGCTGCATCTTCGACGTCTTTCCGGCGCCGCATACGCCGGTCGCGGCGCAACCCGCCGCGGAGGCCGCGCAATGAGCGCCGCCGCACGGCCGCTCCGAAGGAAGCGCGCCGGCCCGCCGGGCGGGATCGGCCGCAGGCCGTGGGTGCTCCAATGACTGCGCCGCTGCTCGAGGTCAAGGAGCTCGTCAAGCGCTTCCCGATCAAGGGCGGGCTGCTCAGCCGCGAGGTCGAGAGCGTGCACGCCGTGAGCGGCGTCAGCTTCGACCTCGCCGCCGGCGAGACGCTCGGCCTGGTCGGCGAATCGGGTTGCGGCAAGAGCACGACCGGGCGCTGCATCCTGCGTCTCATCGAGCCGACCTCGGGCGAAGTCCGCTTCGAAGGCAAGGACGTGACGCGTGCGAGCAAGCACGATCTGCGCGCGCTCGCGCGCGACATGCAGATCATCTTCCAGGACCCGTACGCGTCGCTCAACCCGCGCATGACCGTCGGCGCGATCGTCGGCGAGGCGCTGACGATCCACCACCTCGCGAAGACGCGCGCCGAGTACGAGGCGCGCATCGTCGAGCTGCTCGAGACGGTCGGCCTCAGCGCCGACCACATGCGCCGCTATCCGCACGAGTTCTCGGGCGGGCAGCGGCAGCGGATCGGCATCGCGCGCGCGCTCGCGGTGAGCCCCAAGCTCGTCGTCTGCGACGAGGCGGTCTCGGCGCTCGACGTCTCGATCCAGGCGCAGGTCATCAACCTGCTCGAGGACCTGCAGCGGCAGCTGCACCTGACGTACATCTTCATCGCCCACGACCTCTCGGTGGTCGAGCACATCAGCACGCGCGTCGCGGTGATGTACCTCGGCCGCATCGTCGAGATCGCGCCCGCCAAGCAGCTCTACACGCAGCCGCTGCACCCGTACACCGAGGCGCTGCTGTCGGCCGTGCCGATTCCCGATCCGCAGGTCAAGCGCAAGCGCATTCCTCTGCAGGGCGACGTGCCGAGCCCCATCCGGCCGCCGTCGGGCTGCCACTTCCACACCCGCTGTCCGATCGCGCAGTTCCCGCTCTGCAGCAGCGAGGCGCCGGTGCTGAAGGAGAGCCGTCCGGGGCATCGCGTCGCGTGTCATCTGCGCGCGTGAAGCGAGGCCGCGCGCGCGGCCGTGGTTGCGCTACGGCACGTCGGTAGAGCGCGCCGCTTCGCCTGCGGCGTGCGACGCCCGGGCTTCGGCCTGCGCGCGCACGGGGATGAGCGCCGCGCCGACCGCAGCGGCAAGCAGCGCGAACAGCGCGCCGACGCCGAAGGCGAGACGGTAACCGTCGTTGAGCGTCGCGATGTCGCCGGCGCCGACACCGTCCGAGTGCGCCGCCGCGAGGCTCGCGAGCACGGCGAGGCCGAGCGCGCCGCCCATCATGAACGCGGTGTTGACGATGCCCGACGCGAGCCCCGATTCGCTGTCGTCGACGTCGCGCATCGCGGCGAGCAGGAGCGGGTTGAACGCGATGCCGGCGCCGAGCCCGAGGAGGAGCATCCCCGGCAGCACGTCGACCGTGAACGCGCCCTCGACCGGCGCGCGCGCGAAGAGCGCGAGGCCGGCGGCGGCGCAGACGAGCCCGGCGACGAGCGGCGCGCGGGTGCCGAAGCGGAGCACGAGGCGGGCCGAGATGCCGAGCGAGCACGCCGCCATGATCAGGTTCGACGGCAGGAACGCGAGGCCGACCTGCATCGCGCTGTAGCCGAGGACGCGTTGCAGGTAGAGCGCGGAGAGGAAGAACCACGCGAACATCGCTGCCGACCAGAGCACCGCGATGACGTTGGCGGCGACCAGCGTCCGCGAGCGGAACAGGCCGAGCGGCATCAGCGGCGCGGCGACGCGCGCCTCGATCGCGACGAAGAGCGCGAGCAGCACGGCCGCGGCGGCGAGCACCCCGAGCGTGTGCGGCGACGTCCAGCCCGCCTCGTTGCCGCCGACGATCGCGTACACGGCGAGCATCAGCGCGACCGTGATCGTGACCGCGCCGCCGACGTCGAGCGGCAGGCGCTGTTGCGCCGCTTCGGCCTTCGGCAGCAGCGCGAGGCACAGGCCCAGCACCGTGGCGCCGATCGGTACGTTGACGAGGAACACCCAGTGCCAGTCGTACGCGTCGGTGAGGACGCCGCCAAGCAACACGCCGATCGAGCCGCCGCCGGCGCACACGAAGCTGTAGACGCCCATCGCCTTCGCGCGTTCGCGCTCTTCGGTGAACAGCTGCATGAGGAGCGCGAGCGCGACCGCGTCGACGATCGCGCCGCCGATCCCCTGCACGGCGCGAGCGGCGACGAGCGTCAGCTGCGCGTTCGCGAAGCCGCACGCCGCCGACGCGGTCGTGAACGCGACGATGCCGACCATGAAGACGCGACGATGGCCGTACAGATCGCCGAGCCTGCCGCCGAGGAGGAGGAAGCCGCCGCACGTCAGCAGGTACGCGTTGAAGACCCAGACGAGCGTCGCCTCGCTGAAGCCCAGGTCGGCGCGGATCGACGGCAGCGCGACGTTGACGATGGTCGCGTCGAGAACGACCATGACCACGCCGAGGCAGACAATGGCAAGCGCCAGCCAGCGGCGCGCCGCAGGAATCGATGCCGACATGAACGACGTGGAACGGGCGAAGCGGCGAATGCTAGGCGAACGGCGACGGCTCGTCCGCGCGCTCGCGGCAGCCCCGCTCGCGCTCGGTGCTGCCGCTCCGCTCGCCGCGCTGGCCGCGGCGGGCGCGGCGACGCGCGAGCGCGTCCGCCCCGGCGAGCCGGGCTGGCCGAGCGATGCCGACTGGCAGCGCCTCAACGCCGCCGTGGGCGGTGCGCTCGTTCGCGTCGTGTCGCCGTTCGCGGCGTGCCGCGCGGATCCACGCTCGCCGGCGTGCGAAGCGCTGTTCCGCTCGCCCGCCAATCCGTGGGCGATCGGCGACGACGTCGCGCTGACGCAGACGTACGGCTGGGTCGGCGCGTGGACGACGTCGCCGAGCGCGTACGCGATCGTCGCGCGCGGCGCCGCGGATGTCGCGGCTGCGGTCGACTTCGCGCGCGAGCGTCGCGTCCGCCTCGTCGTCAAGGGCGGCGGGCACAGCTACCAGGGAACCTCGAACGCGCCCGACTCGCTCCTCGTCTGGACGCGGCGCATGAACGACGTCCGCCTCGACGACGCGTTCGTGCCCTCAGGATGTGCCGGACGCATCGCACCGCAGCGCGCGGTCCACTGCGGCGCGGGCGCGGTGTGGGCGCACGTCTACGACGCGGTGACGACGAAGGCCGGCGGCTACGTGCAGGGCGGCGGTTGCACGACGGTCGGCGTCGCCGGGCTCGTGCAGAGCGGCGGCTTCGGCAGCTTCTCGAAGGCATTCGGCACCGCCGCGGGCAGCCTGCTCGAAGCCGAGGTCGTCACCGCCGACGGCAAGGTGCGCATCTGCAATGCGTGCACGAACGAGGACCTGTTCTGGGCGCTGAAGGGCGGCGGCGGCGGCAACTTCGCCGTCGTCACGCGCTTGACGCTGAAGGTGCATCCGCTTCCCGAGACGTTCGGCGCCGTCAACATCAGCGTGCGCGCGACCTCCGACGCCGCGTTTCGCAAGCTCGTCGCGCTGACGCTCGACTTCTGCGCGAGCGCGCTCGTCGGCCCGCACTGGGGCGAGCAGCTGCGCTTCCTGCGCAGCAACGCGCTCCAGGTCGCGATGGTGTTCCAGGGCCTGACGCGAGGCGAGGCGGTCGGCGCGTGGCAGCCGTTCTTCGCCGCGATCGACGCCAGCCCGAACGACTTCGACCTCGAGTTCTCGCCGCTGCGCATCGTCTCCACCGACGCGCGCACGTTCTGGGCGCCGACGCTCTTCAAGCGCACCTTCGGGTTCATCAAGCGCGACGATCGCCCGGGAGCGCCCGAGACGAACGTGTTCTGGCCGGGCGACCAGGGCCAGGCGGCGCAGGTGCTGCACGGCTACGAGTCGGTGTGGTTGCCGGCAGCGCTGCTGCAGCCGAACCGGCGCAGCGACTTGGTCGACGCGATCTTCGCCGCGACGCGCGACTGGACCATCTCGCTCCACCTCAACAAGGGGCTCGCCGGCGCGCCGGCGTCCGCGATCGCCGGCGCGCGCGATACCGCCACCAATCCGGTGATGCTCGACGCCTTCGCGCTCGCGATCCTCGGCGCGCGCGGAGACCCAGGCTATCCCGGCGTTCCCGGCCACGAGCCCGACGAAGCGCTCGCGCACAAGCAGGCCGCCGCGATCGACCGCGCCGCCGCGGCGCTGCGCAAGGTCGCGCCGGACGGCGGCGCCTACGTCTCGGAGAGCAACTACTTCCAGCGCGATTGGCAGCGCGCGTTCTGGGGCAGCAACGCGGCGCGCCTGCGCGCGATCAAGGCCGCGGTCGATCCCGACGGCCTCTTCATCACGCACCACGGGCCGGCGGACGAGGCGTGAGTTTCGCCCGCCGCCGGGCGGTCAAGCGTTCGCGATGCGTGTTCAGTGAACGGCATCCGCCGCACGCGCATGCCGGTCGCGGCGAACACGGCGTTCGCGACCGCGCGGCCGATCAGCGCAGTCGCCAGGTTGCCTGGCGATTCGTCAGTTCAGCGACAGTCGGCGGCAGTGCCCGGCGAGTAGCGCCACTCGCGCGCGACCGCGCGGTCCTGCACCGTGCCTTCGATCCGGGCGAGCAAGTCGGCGCCATCGCGCCGGTAGACGATGCGAGCGGGAAACGCGCGCTCGGGGTTGGCGAACACGGCCTGTCCCGGCGCGCTCTCGACGAGCCGGAACGGCACCGCCGCGCGGCCCATCGGCGACGCCCAGTACACCCAGTCGTCGCCGTCGCGCGCAATGCGCAGGTGCTCCCAGCTCGCCTTGCCGTCGCCGCTCGAGGTCGTCAGGCTGGCGCCGAGAAGCACGTCGCCGCGCGGCCCGAGCCAGCGCTCTTCGACGATCTCGTCGGCCTTGCATTGCCGCCAGTCGCCGGCGATCCACGCCAGCTCGCTCGCGGACGGCGCGGCGTGCACCGACGAAGCCGTCGTTGCGACGATGCAGGCGAGGGCGATCGCAGGGCGCATGTGCTCGCGGTTGTTGATGAACGTGCTGGAGGATAGGCGGCGCTCCTCGCTGCGCCTTGTAGCTTTGCGACGCGCTGCGCCGTTCCGCGCGTGGCGCTTCAGCGCGCGCCGTCGACGAGGCTCGTCGCGATGCCGCCGCGCCGCGTCGCCCACTGCGAAGGCGTTCGCCCGAGCAGGCGGCGGAAGTCGCGCGCCATCTGCGGGTGGTCGAAGAAGCCGGCCGCCTGCGCGCGCTCCGACCACGTCGACCACGGCGCATCGCGCAGCGCATCGAAGACACGGCGCAGGCGAACGACGACGGCGAGCGTGCGCGGCGCGATGCCGACGACTTCGGCGAAGCGGCGCTGCAGCTGCCGCTCGCCGACGCCGGCGAGCGCCGCGAGCTCGGCGAGCGCGACGCGGCCTTCGCTCGCGTAGAGGCGCTCGACGCAGCGCTCGACGGCGGCGTCGCG
>JASLGD010000026.1 GCA_030150305.1 Caldimonas sp.
TCGCCTCGCGCAGCTCGTCGTCGTCGATCAGCTTGCCGGCTCCTTCCATCGCCGAGAGCAGCGTCGCCTCGGTGAAGCGCGCCGGCGGCCGCGTCTTCAGCGCCTTGACGTCGACGCTTTCCGTTCTCGCGAGCTCGTCGCGGGCGACCGCGACGAGATTCGCATCGTCCTCCTGCGCCTCGCGGCCGTAGACCGCGAGCCAGCCCGGCTTGACCATCACCTTGCCGTTGGTCTGGAAGCGGTGCTCCTTGCCGCCCGCGGCGACGGTCGAGATCCGCGTCGTGACCAGGAACTCTGCGCTCGGGAAGAAGACCGCGAGGAAGCGCTTGGCGACCATGTCGTAGAGCTTGGCCTCGATCTCGGTCAGGCTCTTCGGCGGCAGCAGCGTCGGGATGATCGCGAAGTGGTCCGAGACCTTGGCGTTGTCGAAGACGCGCTTGGCCGGACGGACGTAGCCCTCCTTCAGCGCGGTCGCCGCGTGCACCGCGAGCGGACGCAACGGCCCCGGCAGGCTCTCCTTGGCGATCATCTCGACCGTCTGCTTCGCGACCGCGAGGTAGTCCTCGGGCAGGGCGCGGCTGTCGGTCCGCGGATACGTCAGCACCTTGTGCTTCTCGTAGAGCGCCTGCGCGATCGACAACGTCGTCCGCGCCGAGAAGCCGAAGCGCGAGTTCGCCTCGCGCTGCAGCGTCGTCAGGTCGTAGAGGAGCGGCGAGGCCTGCGTGCTCGGCTTGGCCTCTTCGGTCACCGTCGCCGGCTGGCCCTGCACCGCGGCGGCGATGTCGAGCGCAGCCGCCTCGCTCCAGAGGCGGTCGGCGCGCTGCTCGGCGTCGTCGGGATTCTTCTTCCACGCCGGGTCGAACCACTTGCCCTCGTACTCGCCGGCATCGACCGAGAAGGTCGCGCGCAGCTCCCAGTAGTCGCGCGCGACGTGCTTCCTGATCTGCTCCTCGCGCTCGACCATGATCGACAGCGTCGGCGTCTGCACGCGGCCGACGGTCGTCAGGAAAAAGCCGCCGTCGCGCGAGTTGAACGCCGTCATCGCGCGCGTGCCGTTGATGCCGACCAGCCAGTCGGCCTCCGAGCGGCTGCGCGCGGCCTCGGCGAGGCCGTGCAGCTCCTGGTCCGAGCGCAGGTGCTCGAAGCCGTCGCGGATCGCCTGCGGCGTCATGCTCTGCAGCCAGAGGCGCCGCACCGGCAGCTTCGTCTTCGCGTGCTGCTGGATCAGGCGAAAGATCAGCTCGCCCTCGCGGCCGGCGTCGCAGGCGTTGATCAGCTCGCCGACGTCCTTGCGCTTGGCCAGGCGGACGATCGCGTTCAGGCGCGTCTTCGTCTTGTCGAGCGGCGCGAGCTCGAAGTGCGGCGGGATCACCGGCAGATGCGCGAAGCTCCACTTGCCGCGCTTGACGTCGTACTCCTCGGGCGCCTTGATCTCGAGCAGGTGGCCGACCGCCGACGTGACGATGTAGCGATCGCTTTCGAAGT
The DNA here is from genome assembly GCA_030150305.1 of Caldimonas sp. Lineage (GTDB taxonomy): Bacteria > Pseudomonadota > Gammaproteobacteria > Burkholderiales > Burkholderiaceae_C > Schlegelella_A. Next base: position 1,486 of record JASLGD010000026.1, read on the forward strand.
ACTCGTCGTGCTTGTCGAACTTGCCGGCGACCGGCGTCAGCGCTCGGACGATGTCCTGCGCGACCGAGGGCTTCTCGGCAATGATCAGAGATTTGCTCATTCGTCTCGTTCGTTCTCGGCAGGAACGACCGCATCGTCCCTACAATCCGGGCCTCGCGCACGCGTGCACGCGCGCGCACCCACGAATTCAATGTACCCAAAGAAGCCGATGCCTCGCCAAGCCCTCGCCATGAACCCGCCTTCGGCCCCTGCCGTTCCCCGCGGCCGCCGCATCCAGGTGCGTCGCTCCAGCATCCACGGCAAGGGGGTCTTCGCCGTCGCGCCGATCGGCGAGGGCGAGACGATCATCGAATACACCGGAAGGGTCATCACCTGGAAGCAGGCCCAGAAGCGCCACCCGCACATCCCTGACGAGCCCAACCACACGTTCTTCTTCCACATCGACGACAAGCACGTCATCGACGGCGGCGACGGCGGCAACGCGGCAAAGTGGATCAACCACGCGTGCACTCCCAACTGCGAGGCCGACGAGACCGACGACGGCCGCGTGTTCATCAAGGCGCTGCGCGACATCGAGCCGGGCGAGGAGCTCAACTACGACTACGGTCTGATCGTCGACGGCCGCCACACGCCCAAGCTGAAGCAGGAGTACGCGTGCCGCTGCGGAACGTCCGGGTGCCGGGGAACGATGCTGGCGAAGAAGCGCTGATCGCGGGCGCGACGGTCGAGCGCGTCGCCGAGACGGGGTCGACCAGCGACGACCTGCTCGCGCGCGTCCGCGCCGCCGCTGCGGCGGGCGCGACCGCCTTCGCACCGCACCTCCTCGTCGCCGACGCGCAGACCGGCGGCCGCGGCCGCAGCGGCAGGCGATGGCACTCGGCAGCGGGCCGCTCGCTCACCTTCTCGCTCGCCTGGCAGCCGCAGCGCGCCGACCTCGGCGGCCTCTCGCTCGCGATCGGCAGCGCCATCGCCGACGCGCTCGATCCGCCGCGCGACGACGCGCCGCGGATCGGCATCAAGTGGCCGAACGACGTCTGGCTCGTCGATCGCGACGGCGGCGGCCGCAAGCTCGCCGGAATCCTCGTCGAGACCGCGCCGCTCGGCGGGCGGCGGGTCGCGGTGATCGGCGTCGGCGTCAACGTCGCTGCGCAAGCCGTCGACGATGCCGCCTCGGGGGTCGCGAGCCTCGACGAGCTCGCGCCGGACGCGACGCCCGCGCGGACGCTCGCGCGCATCGCGCCTGCGCTGATGGCGGCGCTGGCACGATTCGACGCCGACGGCTTCGTCGCGTTCGCCGAGCGCTTCGCGGCGCGCGACGTGCTGCGCGGCCGCTCGGTCGTCGCCGCGGATGGCGCGGTCGCGGGCGTCGCGGCGGGAATCCGCGACGACGGCGCGTTGCTCGTCGACACCGGCGGTCGCGTCGTCGCGGTCACGAGCGGCGAGTGGCGGCTGCGCCTCGCCGCCGCGACGGAGCGCGCGTGCTGAGGGCGCTGGTCGTGGCGCTCGTCGCCGCCAACGTCGTCTTCTTCGCGTACACGGCCGGCGTCTTCGACGGCCTGTTCGGCCTGCACTCGACCGGCGACCGCGAGCCCGAGCGCTTCGCGAACCAAGTGCGCCCGCAGACGATTCGTCTGCTGCCGATGGCGCGCGCCGCGAGCGGTCCGCGCGAGGAGCCGACGTGCTGGGAGACGCCGACCTTCAGCGCGAACGAAGCGCCCGCCGTCGAGGCGATCCTCAACAGCGCGCTGCCGGCCGGATCGTGGAGCGACGCGCGCACCGAGCGCACGATCGGCGCGCGGGTCGAGGTCACGCACACCTATCGCGTCGCTGCCGCCGACGGCGCGCTCGCCGCGCGCCTGACGCTGCTCAGGCTCGATCCGAGCGGCCGCGGCTTCGGCCCCTGCGCGAAGCCGCGCTGACGGCGACGCCCAGCGCGCGTTCGCGCGGCGCCGTCACCGCGAGCGCGACGACCGCGCCGAGCAGCAGCGCGAGCCAGCCGACGTCGATCGCGCCGCCGCCGTGGCTGCCGCCGCCGGCCGCCGGCGACGACGACGGCGGCGTCACGACGCCGGAGACGACCGCGACCGAGAGCGTCGTCGTCGCGTTCGCGCCGAGGTCGTCGGTGACGACGAGCTGGATCACGAACGACCCCGCAGCGGTCGGCGTGACGGTGACGGTCGAGCCGTTGCTCGCGCTCGTGATCGTCGCGCCGGTCGTGCCGGCGTTGAGGATCGACCACTGGTACGACGCGATCGTCCGCCCGGGTCCGACGACCGACGTCGAGGTCAGCACGACCGCCTGGTTCGCGGTCGGCGTCGTCGTCGTGAGCGAGATGCCCGCCTGCACGCCCGCCGCTGCCGCGACTGCAGCGCGCGCGTCGAGCATGCCGGCACCGCACGTCGACGTCGTGCAGTAGCAGCCGCCGCTCGACGGCGAGCGCGCCGGGCACGCCGGCGCGTCGGAGACGCCGCCGCTCGTCACGAACGGCCGCGCCGACGACATCAGCTTGGTCCTGACCTGCGCCGGCGTGA
>JASLGD010000060.1 GCA_030150305.1 Caldimonas sp.
ACGCCTCGCCGCGCGTCTCGGCGATCGCCTTCAGGGAACGCGCTGCGGCGGCGAACGAGAAGCGCTCGCCGACTTCGGGCGCGCGACCGTGCGGCAGGAACGCCTCCGCCCAGCCGGGCTGGGAGGCGAGCAGCGGCGCCGCCGCGACCCACTTCTGCTGGACGATGATCGGCACCGCGTAGCCGCGCTCTGCGATCTCGATCGCCGGCTGCAGCAGTTCGGCGAACGGCAGCTTGCCGAAGCGCTCGGAGAGCGCGACCCAGCTCGCGACCGCGCCGGGCACCGAGACCGAGTCCCAGCCGCGCATCGGCGGCCGGTCGGCATCGTTGCCGTACTTGCGGCGGAAGTACTCGGGCGTCCACGCCGCCGGCGCGCCGCCCGAGGCGTTGAGCCCGTGCAGCTTGCCACCGTGCCAGACGATGCAGAACGCGTCCGAGCCGAGGCCGTTGCTGCACGGCTCGACGATCGTCATCGCCGCCGCGGCGGCGATCGCCGCGTCGACGGCATTGCCGCCGCGCTGGATCATGCGAAGGCCGGCCTGCGCCGCGAGCGGATGCGAGGTCGAGACGATGTTGCGCGCGAAGACCGGGACGCGCGTCGACGGGTAGCCCGTGTGCCAATCGAATTGCATGCCTCGACGATAGCGCCGTCGCGGCCGCGGCGCGCGGCCGCGGAGAGCCGCTAGTCGTCAGCGAACGCGACCTCGCGCTTCCTGCGGATCGCCGGCAGCGAGACGACCGCGATCAGCAGCGCCGCGGCGATCAGGAGGCCCGACGACAGCGGCCGCGTGGCGAACGTCGTCCAGTCGCCGTGCGAGAGCCGCAGCGCGTGCCGCAGGTTCTCTTCCAGCATCGGCCCGAGGACGAAGCCGAGCAGCAGCGGCGCCGGGTCGATGGCGAGCTTGTAGAAGAGGCAGCCGACGAGCGCGAACAGCGCGACGAGGTAGACGTCGAAGGCGCTCTGGTCGAGCGTGTAGACGCCGACGCAGCAGAGCAGCGCGATCGCCGGGAAGACGAACCGGTACGGCACCGCCAGCAGCCTGGCCCAGACGCCGACCAGCGGCAGGTTGAGGACGACGAGGATCAGGTTGCCGACCCACATCGACGCGATCAGGCCCCAGAACAGCTGCGGGTTCACCGTCATCACCTGCGGCCCGGCCTGGATGCCCTGGATCGCCATTGCGCCGACGATCAGCGCCATCACCGCGTTGGTCGGGATGCCGAGCGTGAGCGTCGGGATGAACGACGTCTGCGCGCCGGCGTTGTTCGCCGACTCGGGGCCGGCGACGCCCTGGATCGCGCCCTTGCCGAACGGCACGCGCGGCTGCCGCGTCAGCCGCTTTTCGGCCGCGTACGACGCGAACGACGCGAGCAGCGCGCCGCCGCCGGGCAGCGCGCCGAGCAGCGAGCCGAGCGCGGTGCCGCGCAGCACCGAAGGCCACGCCTCGACGAAGTCGCGCCGGTCGAGCCGCACGCTCTTGACGCCGTCGCTGAAGACCTCGCGCCGCTCGGCCCGGCGACCCAGGTTCGCGACGATCTCGCCGAACGCGAACACGCCGACCGCGATGACGACGAGGCCGACGCCGTGCCCGAGCCGCGGAACGCCGAGGCCGTAGCGCGGCGTCGCCGAGACGACGTCCGCCTCGAGCTGCGCGAGCAGCAGGCCGAGCACGACCATCGCGATCGCCTTCAGCAGCGATCCCGACGCGAGGACGACGGCTCCGACGAGACCGAGCACCATCAGCGAGAAGTACTCGGCCGGGCCGAAGTTGAACACCAGCTCGGTGAGCGGCGGCGCCAGCGCGGCGAGGATCGCAGTGCCGACGCAGCCGGCGAAGAACGAGCCGAGCGCGGCGGCCGCGAGCGCGGCGGTGGCGCGGCCCTGGCGCGCCATCTGATAGCCGTCGATCGCGCTCACGATCGACGACGACTCGCCGGGCACGTTGATCAGGATCGCGGTCGTCGAGCCGCCGTACTGCGCACCGTAGTACACGCCCGCGAGCATGACGAGCGCCGGCGTCGCGCCGAGCTTGGTCGTCAACGGCAACAGCAACGCGATCGTCGCGACCGGGCCGATGCCCGGCAGGACGCCGATCAGCGTGCCGAGCATCGCGCCGATCAGCGCGTACAGCAGGTTGTGCAGCGTGAAGGCGACGCCGAAGCCGATGCCGAGGTTGTGCAGGAGATCCATGCGGCGCGGACCGGCGAGCGCGCTTTAGCGCGCGAACGCCGGCCAGAGGGGAACCGTGAGCCTCAAGCCCCAGACGAAGAGCGCCCAGGCCGCGACCGTCAGCACGACCGCGCTGGCGAGCACGCCCTTCCAGCGGAACTCGTCGGCGCCCAGGCTGGCGACGACGACGAGCAGCGGCCCCGCGAGCGCCAGCCCGAGCGGCGCGAGCAGCGCGGCGAAGAGCGCGATCGCCGCGACGACGGCGAGGAGCGGACGCCACTCCAGGGTGCCGACGCGATCGCCTTCGTCGCTCTCGATCGTCAGCGCCTTGAAGAGGACCATCGCGCCGAGCAGCGCGAGGACGATCGCCAGGCCGAGCGGGAAGAAGCCCGGGCCCGGCTCCGCCGAGAGCTGCGCGAGCCGCGCCCGGAGGCTGGCGGCGCACGGATCGTCGTCGGGGCACGGCGGCCCCATGCTGTAGTTGGTCGCGCCGATCGCGACGACGACGCCGACGACGAGGAACACCAGGCCCGACCAGAAGTCGCGCTCGCTCTTGATCTTCAACGGGAGTCGCGGCCTCGGCGGATCACTCCCACGCAGGAGTCGCGCGCAACACTTCGTCGAGCGTCGTGATGCCTTCGGCGACCTTCATCGCGCCGGCGAGGCGGAGCGGCCTGAGCCCGTCCTGCAGCGACTGCTGGCGCAGCTTCGCTTCGTCGCACACCGGCTGGATCGTGGCGCGCGCGGCGTCGCTGATCGTCAGCAGCTCGTACAGGCCGGAGCGGCCTCGGAAGCCGGTCATCCGGCACTCGAGGCAGCCGACCGCCTTGTACGGCCGCACGCCGCCGTTCAGCCGCCACGGCTTGACGACGTCGTGCAGCGTCTCGCGCGTCACCTCGGGGTCGGGCTTCTTGCACGCCGGGCAGAGCGTGCGCACGAGCCGCTGCGCGAGCACGCCGATCAGCGTCGAGCCGATCAGGTACGGCGCGACGCCGAGGTCGTTGAGGCGCGTGATCGCCGACGACGAGTCGTTGGTGTGCAGCGTCGAGAAGACGAGGTGGCCGGTGAGCGCGGCCTGGATCGCCATGTCGGCAGTCTCGAGGTCGCGGATCTCGCCGACCATGATGATGTCCGGGTCCTGGCGCATCAGCGAGCGCAGCCCCTCGGCGAAGCCGAGGTCGATCTGCGACTGCACCTGCGTCTGGTTGAACGCCGGCTGGATCATCTCGATCGGGTCCTCGATCGTGCAGACGTTCACTTCATCCGTCGCGAGCCTTCTCAGCGTCGAGTAGAGCGTCGTCGTCTTGCCCGAGCCGGTCGGGCCAGTGACGAGGATGATCCCGTGCGGCTTGGCGGTGAGTTCTTCCCAGCGGCGGCCGTCGTGGCTGCCGAAGCCCAGGCTCTCGAGCGACTTGACCGTCGTGTCGGGATCGAAGATCCGCATCACCATCTTCTCGCCGAACGCGGTCGGGATCGTCGAGAGGCGCATCTCGACCTCGTCGCCGGCGGGATTGCGGACCTTGATGCGACCGTCGAGCGGACGGCGCTTTTCGACGACGTCCATCCGGCCGAGCAGCTTGACGCGCGCGACCATCGCGCTCATCACGCCGGGCGGCAGCTGGTAGACGGTGTGCATGACGCCGTCGATGCGAAAGCGGATGACGCTTCGCTCGCGGCGCGGCTCGAGGTGGATGTCGGAGGCGCGCTGGTCGAACGCGTACTGCCAGAGCCAGTCGACGACCTGGATGACGCCCGAGTCGTTGGCGTCGAGCTGGCGGCTCGTCTTGCCGAGCTCGACGAGCTGCTCGAAGTTGGCGAGCGCGGCCTGCTCGCCCATCTTGACGGCGTTGCGGACCGAGCGCGACAGCGCATAGAACTCGGTCGTGTAGCGCGCGATCTCGATCGGATTGACGACGACGAGCTTGACCGTGCGCCGCGTGTGCGACTCGATCTCGCTGATCCAGCCGAGGTCGAGCGGCTCGCACGTCGCGATCGTCACGTCGGCGGCTCCGAACGTGAGCGGCAGCGCGTGGCGACGCTCGGCGTACTGGATCGACATCACGTCGGCGACGCGGCCGACGTCGACCTTGAGCGGGTCGATCCGCACGTACGGCAGCTTGACGCGCTTGGCGAGCCACTCGGTGAGCGTCTCGGTGTCGAGCACCTTGCCGTCGCCGAGGCGCTGCAGGCCGGCCTGGCCGATGCGAACGAGCGGGTGCTGCGCGCTGTTGCCGCCGGCGAAGCGGCGCACGGTGCGCTCGACGTCGTCCTCGCTCACGAGCTTGTCCTCGCGCATCCAGGCGAGCAGCGTGCGCCACGTGAGCTTGCCGTGCGAGACGACGTTGAGCGAAAGGTCGATCGCCTGCAGCGGCGCCGGCCGCGTCGGCGAGATCGAGCGCTCGAACGCACTCTCGCGCTCGAGCGTGCTGTCGCGGGTCAGCGTCGAGGTGCGGGCGCCGGCGCTCTCGAGCTCGCGTGCCGCCGCGGTCGCGGTCGCCTTGCTGCCGAGATCGGGTTGCTCGCTTCTGGATTTCATGCAGGCGCTGGATCTGTCGCGGCTTGGCCGGCGGGCGGGCGCAGCATGCGCAGCCACTTCCTGGCGGGCAGCTGCCACCGAGTTTCGATGTTTTCGGCACGCCGGGCAAGTTCGTCGAGGGGCGCGACCGTGACTTGCTTCATCGCCAGCACCACCGTGTTGCCTTCTTTCGTCGGTTGCACGGTCAGGACCGCGTCGGCACCGAACGCCGCCGCGATGCGCCGCGTGCTCCTCTCGAAGCTGGCGTTGCGGCCGAACAGATTGACGCTCATCACGCCGCCGGGTGCGACGACGTCGAAGCAGCGGCGATAGAACTCGGCGCTGTCGAGCACCGGGCTCGCCGCCTCGTGGTCGTAGAGATCGACCGCGAGCACGTCGGCGACGCCGCGATGTGCAGGATCGGCGACCCAGCCGTCGGCATCGGCGACGACGACCGCGAAGCCGGCGCTCGCCGCGGGCAGGCGAAACCATTGTCGGCACGCATCGACGACGGCTTCGTTGAGCTCGACGACCGTGACCTTCATCCTCATGCGCCGGCTCGCGAAGCGCGCGATCGAGCCGGCGCCGAGACCGAGCTGCACGAGGTGCGCGCCGGCGACCGTCGCGGGGTCGCGAAACAGCGTCCACGCCATCATGCGGCGGACGTACTCGAGCTCGATCGCGAGCGGCGCCTCGATCCGCATCGCGCCCTGGATCCACGGCGTGCCGAGGTGCAGGTAGCGGACGCCGCGCGACTCCGAGATCGTGACCTCGGGAAGCGACGCGCGCGCGCTCATCGCGCGGGCTCGCCGAGCAGCGCACGCAGCCGGGGCAGCGAGGCGACCGCGTTGGCGGTCGTGCGCGCGGCGAGCGCATCGACCGCTTCGCCGCGCAGCTCGGCGAGCGCGGCACCGATCGCCGCCACCTCGGCGGGCTCGTTGCGCATCGTCGCTCCGGCGGCGCGCGCCGCCGCGGTGCGGTAGCGCCATTGCGGTGCGATGTCGGGCGAGTCGGTCTCCATGACGATCGCATCGCCGTCGACCGCCGCGGCGACGCGGCGGATGCGCAGCGCGCGCTCGAACGTCAGCGCGCCGCCGAAGCCGAGACGGATGTCGAGCGCGCGAAACGCGCCGGCCTGCTGCGCGCTGCCGTTGAACGCGTGCGCGAAGCCGCCGCGCACGCGGACCTGACGCAGGTGCTTCAGCACCGGATCGATGGCGCGCCGCACGTGCAGCAGGACCGGCAGATCGAATTCGGCGGCCAGGCGCAGCTGCGCGGCGAAGATCTCCGCCTGTCGCGCACGGTCGAGGCCGGCGACGAAGTGGTCGAGCCCGATCTCGCCGACCGCGACCAGCCGCGGGTCGCCGGCGGCGCGCACCAGCGCGTCGCGCAGCGCTTCGAGGTCGCCTGCCCCGGCCGCGTCGGCGCACATCGGATGGATGCCGAGCGCGTAGGCGAGGCCGTGCGCGTGCGCGAGCGTGCGCACGCGCTCGAAATTGCCCCTCTCGACCGCGGGGAGGACGATCTGCGCGACGCCGGCGGCGCGCGCGCGGTCGACGACGGCGGCACGGTCGGCGTCGAATTCGGCGGCGTCGAGGTGGCAATGCGTGTCGATCCACACGCTTGCGATGATGCCTGCCGCGCTTCGGCCCGCCGGCTGTGACAGCGCAGCGCCGCCGTGCTACCGTAGGCGCGAGGCGGCGCGCGACTTGCCTGCGTCGGAAACGATCCCGCCGCTCGCCGATCTCGCCATGAAACGAGTCCCGCTGTACAGCCGTTCGCACCGGCCGCCGCCCGCGGCCGAAGTGACCGCGGCCACGACTCCCGCCGAGGCCGCCACCGCCGTGCCGAAGGCCGTCGGCCGGCGCACGGCCTTCGTGCTCCGCCACGAGCGCCGGCTCTGGCTGCTCCTCCTCGTCGTCCTCGCGATCGCGTTCTGGTCTTCGTCGCCGACGTTCAACGCCAAGCCGCCGCTGACGATGGAGCAGATCGACGCCGCGATGCGCCAGTCGATCGAGGAGAAGCCCCTCGTCGCGGCGGAGTCGCGCGCGTACGAGGCGATCGCGCCGTCGGTCGTGCGCGTTGTCGGCCTCATGACCGATGGCGACGACGGCAGCGACAAGCTCGAGAACGGCAAGGAAGGCACGGTCGAGCGCGGCATCGGCACCGGCGTCGTCATCATCGACAACGGCACCATCCTCACGAACCTGCACGTCGTCAGCGGCGCCAAGCGGATCCGCGTCACCTTCATGGTCGACGGCTCGGAGTCGGACGCGGTCGTCGTCGGCACGCAGCCCGAGAACGACCTCGCCGTGCTGCGCGCCAAGACGATCCCCGATGACCTCGAAGCGGCGACGCTGCGCTCGACCGCCGACCTCTCGCCGGGCGACCACGTGCTGGCGGTCGGCTTTCCGTTCGGCATCGGCCCGTCGGCATCGGCCGGCGTCGTCTCGGGGCTGAAGCGCCAGTTCCGCTCGCCCGAGGGGCAGCAGACGCTCACCAACCTGATCCAGTTCGACGCTGCCGCCAATCCCGGCAACTCGGGCGGGCCGCTCGTGACGATGGACGGCGAGGTCGTCGGCATCGTGACCGCGATCCTCAACCCGAACCGCCAGCGCGTCTTCATCGGCATCGGCTTTGCCGTGCCGATCGAGAACGCGGCCGCGGCGGCGGGAATGCCGCCGTTCTGACGCGCCCGCGCGCGTCGGCGTCACGCCGTCTCCTTCACCTCCTCTCGGATCCGCGATGACCGACACCACTTCCGTTCCTGGCGAAGCTGCGACGCTGATGGAGCGCGTGCTCTACGAGGTCAAGCGCGTCGTCGTCGGCCAGGACCACTTTCTCGAGCGCGTGATGGTCGCGGTGCTCGCCCAGGGCCACCTGCTCGTCGAGGGCGTTCCCGGCCTCGCGAAGACGCTGACGGTGAAGACGCTCGCGCAGACGCTGCGCGGCACGTTCCGGCGCATCCAGTTCACCCCCGACCTCGTCCCTGCCGACCTCGTCGGCACGCGCATCTTCAATCCGCGCACCGGCGAGTTCTCGACCTCGCTCGGGCCGGTGTTCGCGCACCTGCTGCTCGCCGACGAGATCAACCGCGCGCCCGCGAAGGTGCAGAGCGCGCTGCTCGAGGTGATGCAGGAGCGCCAGGTGACGATCGCCGGCGAGACGCACAAGGTGCCCGAGCCGTTCCTCGTCATGGCGACGCAGAACCCGATCGAGACCGAGGGCACGTATCCGCTTCCCGAGGCGCAGGTCGACCGCTTCATGATGAAGGTGCTGGTCGACTATCCGAGCGAGGACGAGGAGTTCGTGATCGCGCAGCGTGTCACCGGCGCGCCGATCACGATGACGCCGATCGCGAGCATGGGCCAGCTCGCCGAGCTGCAGCAGGAGTGCCGCAAGGTCTTCGTCGACTCCTCGCTCGTGCGTTACGCGGTGCGGCTCGTCGCGGCGACGCGCCGACCCGACCGCTTCGATCTCGGCGACATCGCCAAGTACCTGACGTTCGGCGCCAGCCCGCGGGCGACGATCGGCCTGATCGAGGGCGCGCGCGCGCTCGCGTTCATGCGCGGCCGCAACTACGCCCTCCCCGAGGACATGACCGGGCTGGTCGCCGACGTGCTGCGGCACCGCCTCGTGCTCTCGTACGAGGCGCTCGCCGAAGGCATCGACGCCGACACCGTCATCCAGCGCGTGATGCGCAAGATCCCGGTCCCCGAGAAGCCGCTCGCGCCCGAGAACGGCAATGCCCGCAGCAGCTGAAGCGTCCGCCGGCGTCCTCGACCGCGACACCGCCGATGCGCTCCTGAAGCGCCTCGAGTGGACCGTGCTGCGCCGCCTCGACGGCCTGCTGCAGGGCGACCACCGCACGCTCATGCGCGGCGCCGGCCTCGACCTCGCCGACCTGCGCGAGTACCAGCACCACGACGACGTCCGCCACATCGACTGGAACGTCACCGCGCGGCTGCAGCAGCCGTACGTGCGCCAGTTCACCGAGGACCGCGAGCTCTCGGCATGGTTCCTCGTCGACCTCTCGGCGAGCGTCGACTTCGGCTCCGACCGCTTCACCAAGCGGATGGTCGCGCGCGAGTTCGTCGGCGTCCTCGCCCGGCTGCTGACGCGGCGCGGCAACCGCGTCGGCGCGCTGCTCTACGGCAATCGCGTCGACACCGTGCTGCCGGCGCGCACCGGCCGCGTCCACGTGCTCGAACTGCTGCAGCGGATGGCCGCGCGTCCCGCGGAAGCCGCGGCCGGCGCGACCGACCTGCGCGAGCTGCTGCTGCACGCACACCGCACGATCCGCCGCCGCTCGACGATCTTCGTCGTCTCCGACTTCGTGAGCGCGCCGGGCTGGGAGCGCCTGCTCGGCCACCTCGCGATGCGCCACGAGGTGACCGCGGTGCGGATCTTCGACGCGCTCGAGATGGACCTGCCCGACATCGGACTGGTGACGATGCGCGACGCCGAGACCGGCGAGCAGCTCGTCGTCGACACCCACGACAAGCGCTTCCGCGAGCGCTTCGCCGCCGCCGCCGAGCGGCGCGAGACGGCGCTGCGCGAAGCGCTCGCCAAGGCCGGCGTCGACACGCTCGAGCTCGGCACCGACGACGACCTCGTCGACGCGGTGCTGCGCTTCGCCGACCTCAAGAAGCAGCGCAGCCGGCTCGCCAACTGGAACGGCGGCGGCCGCTCGATCTCGCACGTCCGGCCCGTCGCGGCCGGCTAGCGCGGAGCTTGCCATGCACGCGGCCTCGCCCTGGATGACGTTCCTCTGGCCTTCGATGCTGTGGGCGATGCTCGCCTTGCCGCTCGTGGCCGCGCTCTACGTGCTGCTGCTGAAGCGCCGCAAGAAGACGAACCTGCGCTACGCCAACCTCGCGCTCGTCAAGGAGGCGCTCGGCGGGCGCAGCGCGTGGCGCCGCCATGTGCCGCCGGCGCTCCTCTTCCTCGCGCTCGCGGTGCTCACGTTCGCGATGTCGCGGCCGGCGATGCTGATCACGCTGCCGTCGGCGCAGGAGACGATCGTGCTCGCGATCGACGTCTCCGGCAGCATGCGCGCCGCCGACGTGCAGCCCAATCGGCTCGTCGCCGCGCAGGAAGCGGCCAAGGCCTTCGTCGCCGAGCTGCCGAGGAACGTCAAGGTCGCGGTCGTCTCGTTCGCCGGCACCGCAGCGGTCGTGCAGGCGCCGACGCTCAGCCGCGACGACGTCAACGCGGCGATCGATCGCTTCCAGCTGCAGCGCGGCACCGCGATCGGCAGCGGCATCGTGCTGTCGCTGGCGACGCTCTTTCCCGACGCCGGCATCGACCTGTCGCAGATCACCGGC
>JASLGD010000137.1 GCA_030150305.1 Caldimonas sp.
CTACGAACGCTGGTTCCTGAGGAAGCTTCCTTCGGGCGTCAGCCTCGACCTGCCCATGAGCCCGCAGCTCGAGCAGACGATCCAGAGCATGGTCGCGGGCACCGAATAGGCTGCGGCCGCGCCGCAGCCGCGGTCGCCGGCATCAGCTCGGCCGCGGCGTTCCCAGCTTGTCGCCGATCTGCGCGCGCAGCCGCTCGACGATCTCGCCGACCATCGCGACCGTCTCGGCCTGGCCCATCGCGACGACGGCGCGGTCGCGCACCGAGTAATGCATCATCAGCAGCGACCGCAGCTTGGCGAACGACGCCGCGTTCTGCGTGCCGCAGACGCTGCTGTCGTTCTTCAGCACGCGCTCGATCACGCCGGGATCGAGGATCGGCACCTTGCAGTTGACCGCGTGCAGCGCGATCTCCTTGTCGATCTCGGCCATGTGCTTGTACCAGCGGCTGTGTTGATGCTCGTTCGCCATCGGTCTTCGCTCCGTGGTTGGGGCGGCGGTCACGCCATGATGTGGACGCCGCCGTCGACGTAGATCGTCTCGCCGCTCATCCGCCGCGCGTACGGCGTCGACAGGTAGGCGCAGGTATAGCCGACGTCCATGATGTCGACCAGCTCGCCGAGCGGCGCGCGCTCGGCGGCCTCGTTGAGGAGCAGGTCGAAGTCCTTCAGCCCCGACGCCGCGCGCGTCTTCAGCGGGCCGGGCGAGATCGGATGGACGCGGATCCCCTTGGGGCCGAGCTCGTACGCGAGGTAGCGGCACGACGCCTCGAGCGCTGCCTTCACCGGGCCCATCACGTTGTAGTTGGCGACGACGCGGTTGGCGCCGTAGTAGCTCATCGCGAACATCGTTCCGCCGTCCTTCATCAGCGGCACGGCGAGCCGCGCCATGCGGATGAACGAGTGGCACGAGACGTCGATCGCCTTCGCGAAGCCCTCGGCGGAGCAGTCGAGCAGGCCGCCCTGGAGGTCGCCCTTCGGCGCCCATGCGATCGAGTGGACGAGGATGTCGAGGCGGCCCCAGGTGCGCTCGATCTGCTCGAAGACGCGCTCGAGCTGGCCCGGCACGGCGACGTCGAGCGGCAGCACGAGGCCCGCCCCGAGCTCGCGCCCGATCGGCTCGACGTACGGCTTCGCCTTCTCGTTCAGGTAGGTGACGGCAAGGTCGGCGTCGAGCTCGCGAAACGCCTTCGCGCAGCCGTAGGCGATCGAGCTCTCGTTGGCGATGCCGACGACCAGCGCCTTCGCGCCCGCGAGGATCGGCTGAGGATGGACTTCGCGCATCTTGGTTCCTCAGCGCGCCAGCAGTTGCTCGGTGTGGCGCGCGATCATCAGCTCTTCGTTGGTCGGAATCGTCCACGCAGCGACGCGGCTGCCGGCCGTGCTGATGCGCGGGCCGCCGGCGGCATTGGCGGCGTCGTCGAGCTCGACGCCGAGCCAGCGCGCGGCGCGGCAGACGCGCGAGCGGATCTCGGCCGAGTTCTCGCCGACGCCGGCGGTGAAGACGATCGCGTCGACGCCGCCGAGCGCGGCGGCGAGCGAGCCGAGCTCGCGGCCGATGCGGTAGACGAACAGGTCGATCGCGAGCCGCGCGCGCGGCGAGTCGCTTGCGAGCAGCGTGCGCATGTCGCTCGCGATCCCGGAGACGCCGAGCAGGCCCGACTGCTGGTAGAGGAGCTTTTCGACGGCGCGAGCGTCCATGCCGCGCTCGTCGATCAGGTAGAGCACGACGCCCGGATCGAGGCTGCCGGTGCGCGTCCCCATCGGCAGCCCGTCGACCGCGGTGAATCCCATCGTCGAGGCGACGCTCTTGCCTTGCGCGAGCGCGCACATGCTCGCGCCGTTGCCGAGGTGGAGCACGACGGTGCGGCCGGCGGCGGCCGTGGCGTCGACGCTCGGCAGCATCGACGCGATGTACTCGTAGCTGAGGCCGTGGAAGCCGTAGCGCCGCACGCCCGCTTCGTGGAGCGCGTAGGGCAGCGCGAACATCTGCGCGAGCTCCGGATTGCTGCGGTGAAATGCCGTGTCGAAGCACGCGACCTGGGGCAGCTCGGGCGCGCGCGCCGCGAGCGCGCGGATCGCGGCGAGGTTGTGCGGCTGGTGCAGCGGCGCGAGCGGCACGTACTTGTCGAGCGCGGCGAGCGCCCGGGCGTCGACGCGAACCGGCTCGGCGTAGTCGAGGCCGCCGTGGACGACGCGGTGGCCGACGCCGATCAGCCGTGCGCCTTCGCCGTGCGCGCGCACGAACTCGATCAGGTGCGCGAGCGCGCCGTCGTGGCCGAGCTGCGCGCCGTCGTCCCACGTCCGTTCCGCGATCGTGGCGCCGGCGGCGTCCTTGGCGACGAAGCGCGGCTTCGCGAACAGCGACTCGAACTGCCCGCGCAGCCTCAGCTCGAGCGCGTCGCCGCGGCGCAGGAAAAGCGAGAACTTGACGCTCGACGACCCCGCGTTGACGACCGCGATCGCGTTGGCGGCCAAGGCGATCACCCCACCGCCTTGGCGACGCTCTCGCGGCGCGCCCGCGCGACGAGCGCGGCGACCGCGCACGACGCGAGGCGGGTGATCTCGGAGTCGGCGCGGCTCGTCAGGATGATCGGCACCTTGGCGCCGAGCACGATCCCGGCGGCGTCGGCGCCGGCGAGGAACGACAGGCTCTTGGCGAGCATGTTGCCGGCCTCGAGGTCGGGAACGATGAGCACGTTGGCGCGGCCCGCGACGGGCGAGTCGATCTTCTTGATCTGCGCCGCGCTGAGGCTGATCGCGTTGTCGAGCGCGAGCGGGCCGTCGAGCGTCGCGCCGGTGATCTGGCCGCGGTCGGCCATCTTGCACAGCGCCGCCGCCTCGATCGTCGAGAGCACCTTCGGGTTCACCGTCTCCATCGCCGAGAGGATCGCGACGCGGACGTCTTCGTTGCCCATCGCGTGCGCGAGGTCGATCGCGTTCTGCACGATGTGCATCTTGTCCTCGAGCGTCGGCTGGATGTTGACCGCGGCGTCCGAGATGATCAGCGTGTGCTCGTAGCTCGGCACGTCCATGACGAAGCAGTGGCTGATCCGGCGCGCGGTGCGCAACCCACCTTCGCGCTTGACGACGGATGCCATCAGCTCGTCGGTGTGGAGGCTCCCCTTCATCAGCGCTTCGGCGCGGCCCTGGAGGACGAGCTCGACT
>JASLGD010000157.1 GCA_030150305.1 Caldimonas sp.
TTACGAACCAGGGCCAGACGTTCGACTACGCCGGAACCCAGGGTCCGATCGTGCTCAGCGCCGGCGCCGGCACGCCGAAGGATCGCGCGACGTTCTCGCTGACCTGGGACCGCGGCCCGTTCGCGATCACGGGCAACGTCAACTACATCGCGAGCATGAAGCTGGTCGACCACAAGGGCGAGCAGGTCACGTCCAATGGCGATGGCACGGTCACCGACAACACGAACGGCATCATCTACAACAACAACGGCGACCTGAACTGCGCCTCGTTCGACCTGACCGGCAACGCCTACGCCGGTTGCAAGGTGCCGTCGTTCACGACCTTCGACCTGTTCGGCAAGTGGAACCCCACCAAGAACTGGGAGATCACCGGCTCGATCCAGAACCTGTTCGACCGCAAGGCGCCGTTCGATCCGTACCTGGTGCTGACCTACGGCATCAACTACAACCAGACCTGGCACCAGTCGGGCGCCGTCGGCCGCTTCTTCACGGTCGGCGCGAAGTACACGTTCTGAGCGAGACCCAGCGGCCGAGCGCTCCGGATTTCCAACCGGGACGGTCGGTCGTGAAGTTCTCTTAAACTACGGAGCCCCGCAAGGGGCTGCCCCACTCCGCGAGGAATGGTGCCCGCTGGCCAAAAGTCGGCGGGCATTTTTGTTAACCTCGCGCGCTTTGCCTATTTCGCTGGAGATCCCAGTCATGCAGTTCGGTCAGCAGCAATCCGATTACCGCCGGCGTGCGGTCGGCTTCGGTGCTGTGCTGCTGTTCCACGCGCTGCTCGTCTACGCGCTCGTCACCGGGCTGGCGAAGAAGGTGGTCGACGTCGTCCGCGCGCCGATCGAGACCAAGGTGATCGAGGAGGTCAAGAAGCCTCCGCCGCCTCCCGAGGTCGTCGTGCCGCCGCCTCCCAAACTCGAGGCGCCGCCGCCGCCGTTCATTCCGCCGCCCGAGATCCAGATCGCGACGCCGCCGCCGGCGCCGACGATCACGGCGACGACGCCGACGCCGCCTCCCGCGCCGGTGACGATCACGCCGGCGCCGCCGCCGGTCGCGGTCGCTCCCGCGCCGCCGCCCGCGCCGGCGGTGCAGAGCGCGGGAACCGTCTGCCCGACCTACGCCAAGGCGATGGGCGACGTCGCGTTCCCGCGCGAGGCGATCCGCCAGGGCATCGACCGCGGCGAGGTCACGATCCAGTTCACCGTCGGACCGAACGGTGAGGTGAAGGATGTCAAGGCGATCTCCGCGAGCAACCAGATCTTCGCGCGCAACAGCATCCGCATCGTCGAGAGCGATTTCAAGTGCCTCGGTCAAGGGCGCGACATCACCGTCAGAGTCCCGTTCGTCTACAAGCTGGAATGAGTCGACGCGAGCCGCCACGCCGCCCATCGACCAGCTCCTTCGCAATCCTCAGAAAGAAAGAACGTCCATGACGCAAGTCCAACCGATTTCGGCGCGCATCGCGACGACGCTCGCCGCGCTGTGCCTGTGTGCCCTCGTCCTGTCGCCGCTGCATGCGCATGCGCAGGCCACGTCCGCGCCGACGGCGGCGGCGCAACCGGCGACCGCCTCGCCGGCCGGTGCCGACGCCGGCGCCTCGGCTGCTGTGCCGGCGCCGATGGCCGCCGCGCCAGTCTCGAAGGAAACCGTCGACAACCCGTACGGACTCGGCGCGCTCTGGGACCAGGGCGACTGGGTCGCGCGCGGCACGCTGATCGTGCTCGTCCTGATGAGCATGGGCAGCTGGTACATCCTCATCACCAAGCTGTACGAGAGCCTGAAGCTGAGCGGCGAGGCGAGGACCGCGCAGCGCTCGTTCTTCAAGTCGCGCTCGCTGCGGGAAGGCGCGGAAGCGCTGAAGACCGGCAGCGCGTTCCGCTTCATCGCCGATTCGGGGATCCTCGCGAGCGAGCACCACGAGGGCGCGCTCACCGAGAACATCGACCACAACTCGTGGGTCTCGATGAGCGTGCAGCGCAGCATCGACGACATCCAGAGCCGGCTGCAGGACGGCCTCGCGTTCCTCGCCACGGTCGGTTCGACGGCGCCGTTCGTGGGCCTGTTCGGCACCGTCTGGGGCATCTACCACGCCCTGACGGCGATCGGCATCGCCGGCCAGGCGTCGATCGACAAGGTCGCAGGGCCGGTCGGCGAGGCGCTGATCATGACCGCGATCGGCCTCGCGGTCGCCGTGCCGGCGGTGCTCGGCTACAACTGGCTGGTCCGCCGCAACAAGGTCACGATGGAAGCCGTGCGCCGCTTCGGCGCCGACCTGCACGGCGTGCTGATGGGCGCGCGGCCGGTCGCCGCGGCCGTCGCGGCGAAGCGCTGAGGAGCTCGCGATGGCGATGACCGTCGGCTCCGGCGGCGACGAGGACGAAGTCGTCTCCGCGATCAACACCACGCCGCTCGTCGACGTGATGCTGGTGCTGCTCATCATCTTCCTGATCACCATCCCGGTCGTCACGCACACGGTCCCGGTCTCGCTGCCCAAGGAGACCAACATCGCGCGGCAGACGAAGCCCGAGAACATCGAGATCTCGGTCAACAAGGACGGCGACATCTTCTGGAACATGCAGCTCGTGCCCGATTCCGACGCGCTGTTCCAGCGGCTGAGCAAGATCGCGACGATGACGCCGCAGCCCGAGGTGCACATCCGCGGCGACGAGAAGGCGCGCTACGAGTCGATCGGGCGCGTGCTGTTCCAGTGCACGCGCGCCGCGATCCAGAAGGTCAGCTTCGTGACCGAACCGCCGCCGAAGGGTTGAAGCCATGGCAATGAACGTGGGAACGGGCGGAAGCGGCGGCGACCCCGACGTCATGATCGACATCAACACGACGCCGCTGATCGACGTGATGCTGGTGCTGATCATCATGCTGATCATCACCATTCCGATCCAGCTGCACAGCGTCAAC
Source organism: Caldimonas sp. (assembly GCA_030150305.1). Taxonomy (GTDB): domain Bacteria; phylum Pseudomonadota; class Gammaproteobacteria; order Burkholderiales; family Burkholderiaceae_C; genus Schlegelella_A. The sequence goes on from JASLGD010000157.1 coordinate 2,914, forward strand.
CTCAACATGCCGGTCGGCAATCCGCCGCCGCCGACGAAGGAGCCGGTGGTCGTCACGATCGACATCGACTTCGACGGCACCGTGCTCTGGAACGGCGAGCCGGTGCCGAACCGCGCCGACCTCGAGGCGCGGCTGTCGCGCGTCGCGGCCGAGGCCGACCAGCCCGAGGTGCACATCCGGCCGAACAAGCTCGTCGAATACAAGTCGGTCGCGGCGGTGCTGGCGTCTGCGCAGCGGCTCGGCGTCACCAAGCTCGGAATGGTCGGCAATGAACAGTTCGTCAAGTAGCCGCTGGCGGCGCGCCGCCGCGGCGGCCTTGCTGGTGGCAGGCGTCGCGACCGGCGCGGTCTCGTTCGCGCAGGAGACGGTGCGCCCCGAGGTCGGCAAGCCCTTGCAGGCGGCGCAGGAGATGATCAAGGCCGGGCGCTACCGCGAAGCGCTCGGCAAGGTGCGCGAGGCGGAGGCCGCCGGCGCGCGCAACGCCAACGAGACGTACCTGATCGAGCGCATGCGCCTCGCCGCCGCGTCTGGCGCCGGCGACGCCGAGACGGCGGCGCATTCGTTCGAGGCGCTGAGCGGCTCGGGCCGCATCCAGCCGGCCGAGAAGCTGCGCATGATCGAGTCGATCGCGGGCAGCTACTACCGCGCGCAGCAGTACCAGAAGGCGATGCAGTGGAGCCAGCGTTATCTGAAGGAAGGCGGCACGAGCCCGGCCATCCGCACGATGCTGATCCAGAGCCAGTACCTGAGCGGCGACTTCGCGGGCGCGACGCGCGAGCTGATGGCCGAGATCCAGGCGTCCGAGCGCGCTGGCGCGACGCCCGGCGAAGATCGCTTGAAGCTCCTCCTCAATTCGGCGTCGAAGCAGGGCGACAACAACGCGTACGTGTACGCGATGGAAAAGCTCGTCACCTACTATCCGAAGAAAGAGTACTGGGTCGACCTCCTGAGCCGCATGCAGCGCAAGGCCGGCTTCTCCGATCGCCTGTCGCTCGATGCCTACCGCCTCTCGCTCGCGACCGGGAGCATGAGCGCGGCTTCCGACTACATGGAGATGGCGCAGCTCGCGCTCCAGGCCGATCTCGCGAGCGAAGGCAAGGAGGTCATCGACAAGGGCATCGCGAGCGGCGCGCTCGCCACCGGCGCGCAGGCCGACCGCGCGAAGCGCCTGAAGGCGCTCGTCGACAAGAAGCTCGCCGAAGACGCGGCGTCGCGCGCCGACGACGAGAAGCAGGCCATGGCCGCCAAGAGCGGCGACGCCCTCGTCTCGCTCGGTCTCTACTCGGTCTACTCCGGTCAGGCGGCCAAGGGAGTGCAACTGATCCAGCAGGGCATCGCCAAGGGCGGCCTCAAGCGTCCCGAGGACGCGAAGCTCCACCTCGGCATCGCCCAGCTCGCCGCCGGCGACAAGGCCAAGGCGCAGGCGACGTTCAAGTCCGTGCAAGGCGCCGACGGCACCGCCGACCTCGCGCGTCTCTGGGCTCTCTACGCGCGTCGCGGGACCGCGTAGTCGAGCCGGTCACGAAAGCGGCTTCGCAGGAGCCGGCCCCTGCCTCTCGGAGGGAGGGGAGCGAAGCGGCGAGGGAGCAGCCCTGTCAGCCGTAGGCAAGGGCATCCGGCGAGATGGGCTATTTCGGCGCCAGCCGAATAGCGCCATCGAGTCGGATGACCTCGCCGTTCAGCATGTCGTTCGTGACGATCTGGTGGACGAGCTTGGCGAAGTCCTCGGGCGTGCCGAGCCGGCTCGGAAACGGCACGCTCGCGGCGAGCGCCTGCTGCACCTCGGCAGGCATCGTGAAGAGCATCGGCGTGCCGAAGATTCCCGGTGCGATCGTCATGTTGCGGATGCCGACCTTCGAGAGGTCGCGCGCGATCGGCAGCGTCATGCCGACGATCCCGCCCTTCGACGCCGAGTAGGCCGCCTGCCCGATCTGGCCGTCGTAGGCGGCGACGCTCGCGGTCGAGATCAGGACGCCGCGCTCGCCGGTCGGCTCGGGCGCGTTCTTGCCCATCGCGTCGGCGGCGAGCCGGATCATGTTGAAGCTGCCGATCAGGTTGACGGTGACGACCTTCGTGAACAGCGCGAGCGAGTGCGGCCCTTCGCGGCCGACGGTGCGCGCCGCCGGCCCGATGCCCGCGCAGTTGACGAGCCCGACGAGCTTGCCGGCGCCCGTCGCCTCGGCGACGGCGCGCTGGGCGTCGGCTTCCTGGCTGACGTCGCAGCGCACGAAGCGGCCGCCGATCTCGCGCGCGACGCCCGCGCCGCGCTCCTCCTGCAGGTCGGCGACGACGACCGTCGCGCCGTTGGCAGCGAGCATGCGCGCCGCGCCTTCGCCGAGCCCCGACGCGCCGCCGGTGACGATGAAGACCTTGCCCTTGCCGATGTCCATGATGCGAATCTCCTTCAGGCGAGGGCGGCGAGCGCCCGCGCAGTGATCTCGTCGACCGTTCCGGTGCCGTCGATGCGGCGGTACGCCGGCGCCGCCGGGTCGCCGCTGGCGGCCCACTGCTGGTAGTACTCGACCAGCGGGCGCGTCTGCGCCGCATACACGGCGAGGCGCTTGCGCACGGTGTCCTCCTCGTCGTCGACGCGCTGGATCAGCGGCTCGCCGGTGACGTCGTCGACTCCCGCCGACTTCGGCGGGTTGAAGCGGACGTGGTACGTGCGGCCGGAGGCGACGTGGACGCGACGGCCGCTCATGCGATCGATGATCGCCGAATCGGGAACGTCGATCTCGAGCACGAAGTCGAGCTTGACGCCGGCCTGCTTCATCGCCTCGGCCTGGACGATCGTGCGCGGGAAGCCGTCGAACAGGAAGCCGTTCGCGCAGTCGGGCTCGGCGATCCGCTCGCGAACGAGCCCGAGGATGATGTCGTCACTGACGAGCGCGCCCGAGTCCATCACCTTCTTCGCCGCCTGGCCGAGCGGCGTGCCGGCCTTGACGGCAGCGCGCAGCATGTCGCCGGTCGAGATCTGCGGGATGCCGAATCGCTTGCAGATGAACGCCGCCTGCGTGCCCTTGCCGGCGCCCGGCGCTCCCAACAGGATGAGTCTCATGGCGTCGTGTCCCGGTGCTGAAGAGGGTCGCAGGGATCATAGGCGGCGACGGCGCGAGGGCCGATCGCGCCCCGTCAGGCAAAACCCGCAGCGCCGTCGACGAGCCGGCGCGCATGCGCGAGGTCCTCGGCGGTGTCGACGCCGACGCCGGGCGGCAGCGCGCTGACGTGCACCGCGATGCGCTCGCCGTGCCAGAGCACGCGCAGCTGCTCGAGCCGCTCGATCTCCTCGAGCGGGCTCGCCGCGAGCGTCGGAAAGCGGCGCAGGAAGCCGGCGCGATAGGCGTACAGGCCGACGTGGCGCAGCGGCGCCGCCGCCATCGCGGATGGATCGGCGCGCCCGCTGTCGCGCGGCCACGGGATCGGCGCGCGCGAGAAGTAGAGCGCGCGGCCGGCGGCGTCGACGACGACCTTGACGACGTTCGGATTCGCGAACTCGCCGGCATCGGCGATCGCGTGCGCAGCCGTGCTCATCACGCAGTCGCGGCGCGTCGCAAGCAGGTCGGCGCAGGCATCGATCAGCGCCGGCTCGATCAGCGGCTCGTCGCCCTGGACGTTGACCACGATCTCGTCGTCGTCGAGGCCGAGCGCGGCGGCGGCTTCGGCGATGCGGTCGCTGCCGCTGGCGTGCTGCGTCGACGTCAGCAGCGCGTCGACGCCGTGCCGGGCGCACGCCGCGACGATCTCGGCGTCGTCGGCAGCAACGACGACGCGCCCGGCGCGCGACGCTGCGGCGCGCCGCGCGGTGCGCACGATCATCGGCACGCCGCCGATCTCGGCGAGCGCCTTGCGCGGCAACCGCGTCGATGCCAGCCGGGCCGGAATGAGGACGACGAAGCGCATGCCGGCCTTGCGATCGGCTGCCGACGTCAGGTCGGCGCGTCGGGCGCCGGCGTCGGCGCGGTCTCGCGCCCGAGCGAGCGCGCCTCGCCTTCGAGCATCACCGGGATGCCGTCGCGGACCGGGAAGGCGAGCCCGTCGGCGTTGCAGACGAGCTCCTGGCGCTCGTGCTGCGGCGGCCGCCAGTGCTGGAGGGGACCCTTGCACAGGGGACAGACGAGCAACTCAAGGAGCCGTGTTTCCATGCCGATCGTTCGCGAAAGAGGGCGGCAGCAGCGCGAGCAGCGCCGCCTCGAAGGCGGCATCGAGAGCGAAGTCTAAGCGCGCGACCCACACGTTCGCAGCGAGCGAACGCGTCGCTTCCAGCTTGACGGCGTCCTTCTCGGTGACGACGACGTCGCGCGTCGCCGCGGGCCACGGCAGCGTCGCGAAGTCGGCGTGGTCGGCGAGTGGCAGCTCGACGATCGCGAGACCGCTGTCGCGCAGCATCGCGAAGAATCGCTCGGGTCGCGCGATTCCGGCGGCTGCCACGATCGAGCGGCCGCGCAGCGCAGCGAGCGCCGCGCGGTCGGCGCTTGCGCCGCGCCACCAGTCGGCGAGCGGCACGACGCCGGCGAGCTCGCGCCGCGCGACGTGGCCGGGCAGCGGCGTCGTCGCGGCGGCGGCGTTGTAGACGACGAGCTGGCGCGGCAGGAGGGCGCGCGGAACCTGCTCGCGCAGCGGGCCGGCGGGCAACATCCGGCCGTTGCCGGTGCCGCGCTCGTCGAAGACGAGCACCTCGACGTCGCGTCCGAGCGCGAGATGCTGCAGGCCGTCGTCGCTGACGACGACGTCGACCTCGGGGTGCGCGTGCACGAGCGCGCGCACGGCGGCGACGCGGTCTGCGCCGACCGCGACCGGCACGCCGGTGCGTCGGGCGAGGAGCAGTGGCTCGTCGCCGACCTGTCGCGCGTTCGCCGTGCCATCCAAAAGGACGACATCGTCGCCGGCTCGTCCGTAGCCGCGCGAGACGATCCCCGGCGATCGGCCGTTGCGGGCGAGCAGCGAGACGATCGCGATCACGGTGGGCGTCTTGCCGGCGCCGCCGACGAGGACGTTGCCGACGACGATCACGGGCACCGGCGATCGCGACCGCGCGCGCAGTCCGCTTGCGAAGAGGGCGCGTCGCGCGGCCGCTCCGGCCGCGAACGCCCACGATGCCGGCACGAGCGCCGTGCTCAACGCGCCGTGATCACACCAGCTTCGCTGCAGCGCTGCCGCCAAGCGGTCGCGCACGGTCGCCGGCGTCGGCGCGGACATGCCGCGTCAGCGCGCGGCGCCGGCCGACGACTGCGTCGCGAACGTGAGCTTGGCGATGCCGGCGCGCCGCGCGGCGTCCATGACGTTGATGACGCTCTGGTGCGCCGTCGTCGCGTCTGCGGAGACGATCAGCATCGCGTCGTTGGCGCCCGCGGCGGCGGCCGTCAGCTCCGCGGCGAGGATTTCGACGCTTCGCCCTTCGACCGGCTTCTTGTTGACCGCATAGCGGCCGTCTGCGGCGACGGCGACGATGATCTCCTTCGGCCGGTCGCGCGCCTGGTCGGCGTCTGCCACCGGCAGGTTGATCTGCAGCTCGGTGAACTTCGAGTACGTCGTCGACAGCATCAGGAAGATCAGGATGACGAGCAGCACGTCGATGAACGGGATCAGGTTGATCTCCGGTTCCTCGGGCCGCTGGCCGCGGAAGTTGAGCGCCATCGCGGTCGGCCCGTCAGCTGCTGCGCGGCACCGCAAAGCGCATCAGGTGCGGCACGAGACGGTCGGAGGCCTGCTCCATCTCGAGCGTGTAGGCGTCGACGAGGCCGCGGAAGTAGCGGTAGAACATCAGCGTCGGGATCGCGATCATCAGGCCGAACGCAGTGTTGTAGAGCGCGACCGAGATGCCGTGCGCGAGCAGCACCGGATTGCTCCCCGACGGCGCCTGCGAGCCGAAGATCTCGATCATGCCGATCACCGTTCCCATCAGGCCGAGGAGCGGCGCGGCGGACGCGATGGTTCCGAGCGTGTTCAGGTAGCGCTCGAGGCGATGCACGGCAGCGCGCCCCGCCGACTCGAAGGCGGCGCGCAACCCGGCTTCGGTGATGCGCGGCTCGGCGATCACCGCGCGCAGGCCCGCCGCTAGGACGGTGCCGAGCACGGAGCTGGCGTGCAGCTTGTTGACGACGTCGGCGGCGGGGAGGTGGGCTCGCGTGACCGAGATGACTTCGTCGAGCAGCCGGGTCGGGGCGACCCGCGCGAGGCGCAGACTCGAGAATCGTTCGATGACCAGTGCCAGGGCGGCGATCGAGCAGATCAGCAGCGGCCAGATGGGCCAACCGGCGGCTTGTATGATCGAAAGCAATACGGCCCTTTCCGTCGAACGCAGGCGGCCATGCCGCAAGAAAGCGCGGATTATGGCGTGCCGTCGGCACGCTTCGAATCGCGGCCGCGTCGGGCGTGACATACCGGACGGCGACGCGATTTCCTGACCGCAGCGGGTCGTTTCCCGGCGAGTGGAAAACTTTGTGGACAACGGCACCCGCGCGCGCTCGCCGCGGCTCGTGAGCTGCCCTCGAAGCTCGACTGCCTGAAAAATGGGCACTAAAAAAGCATTGAAAATCAAGTACCTGCCCAGTATCGATGCGGGCCATAGGCGGCAAACCGGCAGCAGCGCCAGCGCCAGAGCCGCTGTGGAGTTGTCGCCCCGCGCTGGGCGCCGCTCGCGCCATGGCTGAGCCGCAGCGCGAGCGTGCGTGGGGACGGGTCTGGAGCGTCGGCGCGCTCGTCGGCGCGGTTGCTTCCCTGCTCGAGGAGGGCTTCGCCGCGTGTGCCGTGAGCGGCGAGATCGCGAGCTTCTCGCGCGCGGCGAGCGGACATTGCTACTTCACGCTCAAGGACGCCAGCGGCGCCGCGTCGCTGCGCTGCGCGATGTTTCGCCGCGCCGCGTCGCTGCTCGACTTCGCTCCCGCCGACGGCCAACACGTCGAGCTGCGCGGGCGCGTCTGCGTCTACGAGCCGCGCGGCGAGTTGCAGTTCGTCGTCGAGGGCATGCGCGTCGCCGGCGCGGGTGCGCTGTACGAGCGCTTCCTGCGGCTGCGCGCGCGGCTCGAGTCCGAAGGCCTGTTCGATGCCGCGGCCAAGCGTGCGTTGCCGGCGCATCCGCGCGCCGTCGGGATCGTGACATCGCTCGCCGGGGCCGCGCTGCACGACGTCGCCACGACCCTCGCGCGCCGTTCGCCGCATGTCCGGGTGATCGTCTACCCGAGCCTCGTCCAGGGCATCGACGCCCCGGCGGCGCTGTGCGCCGCGATCCGCCTCGCCGCCGAGCGGCGCGAGGTCGACGTCCTCGTTCTGTGCCGCGGCGGCGGCTCGCTCGAGGATCTCTGGGCGTTCAACGACGAGCGCGTCGTGCGCGCCGTTCGCGCGGCGCCGATGCAGACGGTGAGCGGAGTCGGCCATGAAACCGACGTCACGCTCGTCGACCTGGCAGCGGACCTGCGCGCGCCGACGCCGACGGCGGCCGCGGAGCTGGTCGCTCCTGCGACCGCTGCGCAGCGCGAGCGCTTGCGCGAGCTCGAGCTCGCGCTCGTGCGCCGCGCGCACGCGGCGCTCGAGACGCAGGCGCAGCGCATCGATCGGCTGGCGCTGCGGATCGCGCGACCGGCCGAGGCGATCGCCCATCGCGCGCCGGCGCCGCGTTCAGGCGCTGCTCGAGCAACGCGAGCGCGTGCGCGCGATGGGCGATCGCCTCGGCCGGTCGCGCGATCCGCAGCGCCAGCCGATCGATGCGCTGCGCCTGCGTCTCGAGCGCC